>JAVXWK010000063.1:0-11360 GCA_032230575.1 Pseudonocardiales bacterium
GAGGGGATGACGCCCTCGGTCTTGTAGCCGATGTCGAGCAGGACCTCGTCCCGGTCGACCTTGACGATCGTGCCTTCAACGATGTCGCCATCGTTGAAGTACTTGATCGTCGCGTCGATAGCTGCGAGGAAGTCCTCCTCCGTCCCGATGTCGTTGATCGCGACCTGCTTGGGCGCAGCGGCAACGGGGGCGGTGGTGGTGTCGGTGGACATTAGGTAGGTGGCTCCGGTACGGATTGGCATCGATTGGCTGGTAGTGGTGCGCGCGCAGCGTCGCAGCGACCTGGAATCCCGTGGTTCTGGATCATGGGCAGCACTAACCCACTACGCACGCGATATCGTACGCGGCCGTGAGACGCGCAAGCAAACCAGCCCCCATGTGAAGGAGCAGTGTGTCCAACCAGCACGCGAGTGCCATCCAAGCGCTCGGCACGGCCGGCATCGCCAAGCGCGGGGCGGACGCCGCCGAATCACGCGTGGCGAACCGCATCTGGTGGGACGCGGACGCCGACGACTACCACGACACGCACGGCGACTTCCTGGGTGCGGCGGACTTCGTCTGGTGCCCGGAGGGGCTGCGCGAGGAGGAGACCCGCTTCCTGGGCGAAGTAGCAGGTCAGAGCATCCTGGAGATCGGCTGCGGCAGCGCCCCGTGCGCCCGCTGGCTCAAGGCCGCCAAGGCGAACGTCACCGCACTGGACATCTCGGCCGGCATGCTCCGGCACGCCCGTGAGAACAACGACAGGACCGGCATCCAGGTCCCGCTCGTCCAGGCCAGCGCCGACCAGCTGCCGTTCGCGGACGACTCCTTCGACGCCGCCTGCTCGGCGTTCGGCGCGGTGCCGTTCGTGGCCGACGTCCAGGAAGTCTTCAGCGAGGTCGCCCGCGTGTTGCGCCCCGGCGCGCCGTGGGTGTTCGCGGTCAACCACCCGATGCGGTGGATCTTCCCCGACGACCCAGGCCCGATGGGCCTCACCGTCACGCAGTCGTACTTCGACCGCACCCCCTATGTAGAGGTGGACGGCGAGGGCCACGCCACGTACGTCGAGCACCACCGCACGCTCGGCGACTACGTCAGGGCCCTCACGAACACCGGCTTCGCCCTGGAGGACCTCGTCGAGCCCGAGTGGCCGAAGGGGCACACGCGCATCTGGGGCCAGTGGAGCCCGCTGCGGGGCAAGCTCTTCCCCGGCACCGCGATCTTCCGCACGCGCCTGGCGACGTAATCTCATCGGCCATGACCTCGGCACGCGGACTAGTGGCGGCCCAGTCGGCTCGATTCACCTCACTGGACCCGTTACTCCCGTCGGCCGTCGAACCACCCACCGACGGCCACGTCATCACGGCCGCGCTCGCGGACGGCGCGCGCGTTGCCGGGGTCATCAGCCACAAGACCTACGAAGAGCAGTCCACGATCCGGCTCTGGTCCACCGCCCAGGTGTGGGAGCTGTTGCCGCTGGTCGGCAACTCGCAGGGCATGGACGCGCTGCTCACCCGCTTCCGCCGGCACCTCGACACGCAGGACGTCCACGACGACGACAGCGCGTGCGTGGTGCACTGGCCGAGCCGCGACACGAAAGCGGCGCGCGCGTTCCTCGACCACGGCCTGGTGCCGCTGTCCGTGCTCGCCGTGCGGCTGAGGACTCCCGCGGCCCGTGTCCCCCGCACGCTGACGATCCGCCGCGCCACCCCGCACGACCTGGACAGCGTGCTGGAGCTTTCTCTGGCCGAGCTGGAGTACTCGTCGTTCGTCGGCTCCACGCTCGTCCGCCCGGAAGCGCGGGCCATCAAACAACGCGCGCTCGCCGAACGCCTCGCCAACGCGAGCCCCATCTGGCTCGCCGAACGCGACGGCATCGCGGTCGCGCTCGCCGAGTGCGCGATCGTGTCGTCCGAACCCGGCACGCCGGCCGCGATGAGGCTGCCGCGCGGCCGCTGGGGCTATGTGAATTGCGTCTCCGTGCTGCCGGGAGCCCGCGGCACCGGCATCGGCCAGCAGCTCGTCGCCTACGCCCACCAGGAGCTTCACCGCATGGGCGCGGTCGGCACGTACCTCTACTACAACCCGCCGAACCCGCTGAGCAGCGTGTTCTGGCCTCGCCAGGGCTACCGGCCGCTGTGGACCGTCTGGGAAGTACGCCCCGCCGCGGCCCTTAGGTGACCAATGTCCGAGTTGCCACACGACGAAGACTGCGCGAGAATTTGTACTGACCGGTCAGTTTAAACGGAAGGTAAAGCCGTGGAGATCCACGCAGGTCGCGCAGGCGTCAACGGGGGACATGGTCCTCTGCTCCGCCCGACTTCGCTGACCGTGAAGCAAGGCGAGCTCACGCTGGTCGCGGGCGAGCCCGGCACCGGTCACACCGCGCTCGGCCTGCTGCTCTCCGGCCGCATCAAGCCCTCCACGGGCACGGTGTCGCCGGACCCGAAGATCCTGCGCAAGCAGGTCGTGCTGGTCGACGCCCCCGAGGTGAACGAGCCGGAGGAGGCGCTCAGCCTCTCCGCCATCGTCGGCGAGGAGCTCGCGATGAACGGCATGCGCTCCGGCAAGAAGGCGGTGCACGACTGGTTGGTCGAGCACGCCGCCGACGAGCACGCCAACAAGCGTTTCGAGCACGTACCCGCACACACACGTTGCGCGGTGATGCTCGAACTCGCCTCCGAACGCCCCGGCGTCACGGCGCTCGTCCTCGACTGCCCCGACCGCTACCACCCCAACCCGCGCGAGTGGTTCGCCTTGGCGCACAACTACGTGACCCCCGAACGGTCCGTGGTCGCCTTGTGCTCGAACTCCTCGGCCCACATCCTCGACATCCCGCACGCGCGCCTTGGTGAGGACAACAACGACACCAAGATGGAGATCACCGCATGAGCGCCCTTCGCATGGCCTTCAACGAACTTCGCCGGATCACGTCCGGCAAGCTCCCCAAGCTCGCCGTCCTGGCTCTGGCGCTCGTGCCTCTGCTGTACGCGTCGCTCTACCTGTACGCCAACAAGGACCCGTACTCGAACCTGCACAACGTCCCGGCCGCGCTGGTCGTGAAGGACAAGGGCGCGAAGGACGTCAACGCCGGCAAGGACGTCGCCGACGAGCTGCTCAAGGGCAACAAGTTCAAGTGGCAGGTCGTGGACAACCCGTCCGACGCCGACGAGGGCGTGCGCAAGGGCAAGTACATCTTCGCCCTGACGCTGCCGGAGGACTTCTCCGAGGCACTCACGTCCGCCGAGCAGAACAAGCCGCGCCAGGGCGTGCTGACGCTGACCACCAACGACGCCAACAACTACCTGGGCAGCACGATCGCGAACCAGGTCGTCGCCGAGGTGCGCCGCGCCGTGACCGCGAAGGTCTCCACCGAGGCCGCGGACAAGCTGCTGCTGGGCTTCTCCACGATCCGCGAGGAGACCACCAAGGCGGCCGACGGTGCCAAGCAGCTCGCGGACGGCAGCGCCACGCTGCGCGACAAGATCGGTGAGCTCGACAGCGGCGTTCAGCAGCTCTCCTCCGGTGCGGTGACCGCCGCCAACGGTGCCGCGCAGCTGCGGGACGGCACGCACGAGCTCCGCTCGCAGACAGCGCAGCTCCCCGCCGGCGCGCAGAAGATCGCCGACGGCGCCCGCCAGGTCGCGAACGGCAACGAGACCGCCGCGACCCAGGCCGAGGAGTACGCGAAGAAGGCCCAAGCGCTCGTCGGCGTGCTCGACCAGGCGAACGGCGACGTCGCGAACCACCTGCGCGCCTTGGGTTTCACCGAGGCCCAGGTGCAGCAGGTGATGAGCACGCTCACCCAGGTCCGCAAGCCGGTCGACGACGCGAACGGCAAGGTGCAGGGCGCCGCGGGTGATCTGCGCAAGCTCGCGAACGGCGCGGACCAGGTCGCGGACGGCGCCGAGCAGCTCTCGTCGAAGATGCCCGGTCTCGTCACCGGCATCGGCAAGCTCGACGACGGCGCCACGAAACTCGCCGACGGCAACGCACAGCTCCGCGACGGCCTGCAGAAGGCCGCGACGGGCACTCCGCAGCTCAAGGACGGCTCGACCAAGCTCGCGAGCGGTGCGGCGGAGTTGAGCAACGGCCTGTCCGGCGGCGTGGACAAGATCCCGAACGCGGACGACCCGACGCGCGCGGCCATCGCCCAGGCCATCGGCGACCCGGTGGCGGTGAAGGGCCTGTCGCAGACGAAGGCCGCCACTTACGGCGCCGGCCTGGCTCCGTTCTTCCTGGGCCTGGCGACGTGGATCGGCGCGTTCGTGCTCTTCCTGCTGCTGCGCCCGCTCTCACGCCGTGCGCTTGCTGCTGGGCAGTCGGCGTTGCGCGTCGCGTTGGGCGGCTGGTTGCCGGGTGCGTTGCTCGGCGTCGTGCAGGTGCTCGTGATGTTCTCGGTCGTGCGGTTCGTGGTCGACATCGAGCCGTCGAACCCCTTCGGCACGTTCGGGTTCCTCGTGCTGATGTCGCTGACGTTCGTCGCGATCCTGCACGCGCTGAACGCCGCGTTCGGTGCCGTGGGCAAGTTCCTGGGACTGATTCTGCTGATCCTGCAGCTGGTCAGCGCGGGCGGCACGTTCCCGTGGCAGACGATCCCTGTTCCGCTGTACCCGCTGCACTACGGCCTGCCGATGGGCTATGCGGTCGACGGCCTGCGTCATCTGATGTACGGCGGCGACCTGGGCAGCGTGGGACAGGACGCATTGATCCTTCTCGCGTGGCTGGTCGGGGCCCTAGCCTTGTCGTCCGTGGCGGCCTACAAGCAGCGGGTGTGGACACCTTCCAAGCTGAAGCCGGAGCTCGTGCTGTGAGCGCCCGGACGACCGCGACCAAGCAGAAGCTCTTCGACGCGGCGTTGAAGCTGGTCGGCGAACGGGGCGCCGCGTCGGTGACGGTCGACGAGATCGCCGCGGAGGCGGGTGTCGCCAAGGGCACGATCTACTACAACTTCGCCTCGAAGGACGCCCTGGTCGAAGCGCTGCTGCGACACGGGGTCGAGATCCTCGCGGGCCGGCTGCGGTCCGCCGAGGAGGCAGAGAACTCGCTGGAGGCGCTGGTCGACGAGATGCTCGGCTTCTGGGCCGAGTATCCGGCGTTCGGCCAGCTGCTGGTCTCCGAGCTGTGGCGCACGCCGGGCCAATGGCACGGCACTCTCTCGCTGCTGCGCGACGACATCGTGTCGATCGTGCGCGGTCAGATGAAGCGCCTGTCCGACGCGGGCCGCCTGCCCGAGGGGGTCGAGGTCGGCACCGCGTCGGCGGCGTTGTTCGGCACGCTGCTCGTGATCGCGCTGGACTGGCAGGTGTTCCAGCCGGAGCGGTCACGGGCTCAGGTGCGGGATTCGGTCATGCACCTGGTACGTGGACTTGGACAGGCCCGCTGAACTCCTGCGGCCGAGTCTGGTCCTGCAGGTCGGTCAGCCGCTTGATCAGCACGACGGCGAAAACGGCGGCGACGATCGTGACGACCGTCGTCAGCCACGTCCAGGTGGCGACGGTGTCCAGGTCCGAGTCGCGCAGCACGAGCCGGGTGACGGCCCGGTCACCCCACGACATCAGCAGGTACGCCGTCCACCAGGCGACGAGGAAACCGTTCTTGTCGCGTGCCTGGAGCGGACGGTCCTGCTGAGCCGGGTCGAAGGCCCGCCAGACGTCCTGGACGATCTGCAACGGGTACCACCAGCCCACGATCGGCGTGATCCACGACCCGATGACCCAGCCACGCCCGTGGCGGTGCTCCACGCCGTAGGTGACTCGCTCGGCGTTGCGCCTGGAGCGGTAGATCCACACGATGAACGTCACGCCGGACGCGATCGTCACGAGCATGGTCGGAATGGCGACCATCAACGTGAAGGCGTCGGCCGCGCGTGCGTCGTCCATCGTGGCGTTGCCGTCGGCATACGCCTTGACGACGTCGGCCGTGCGCTGCGACGCGATGGCGTCCCCGATGGCCAGGACTGCTTGCAGTCCGATGAGGACGGACGCGGCGATGCCGATGCCGCGCACCGGTCTGAACGGTTCGGTGTTCATGCTTCCCCCAGGTGACTTGGTACCGCGATCTGCATTGCGTTGACCTGCTTGATCATCTGCGCGGCGAGCATCGCCGCCACGACCGCGAGCGCCGCGGACAGCGTGAACACCAGCGCGTAGTCCTCCCACGCGCTCTTGGCGGCCACGACGGCCAGCCCGTTCGACCCGATGTAGCAGAGCCACCAGGCGGTGACGAGGCCGCTCTTCTCGCGCTGCTGGAGGCCGACCATCGGCTGCGTCCGGTCGGATCCGCGCCAGATGTCCTGCATCACCACGAACGGGATGACCAGGTTCCCGAACGGGATGAACCACCCCAGGACCACCCACATGTTCTTGTAGCGGTGCTGGTGCGCGGACGTGATGACGTCGGAGTTGAGCCGCGCCCGGTGCATCCAGGCGACGAACAGCACCGCGGCCAGGGCGTTCACCCACAACACGGCCACGTCGACGAGCGCGGCCGCCGACTCGTTCACGGACATCCACAGCACGATCGCCGTCACGACCTGAAGCCCCGCGGTGACCGCGATGGCCGCGGTCGCCGCGGTGCCGAGGCCATGCAAAGGCCTGACAACACTCATTGAATTCCCCCACGAAACGTGCGCGTCCCCCGACGTCGGCGCGGAGCGTACAACCTCAACGCCCGATCGAGCGATGCGTTTGGTCGTGCGGGGCTAAATGGCCGACGGTACGAACGAAGACATGTCGAAACCGCTACGCGTACTCGTCGCGCTTCTGGCCTGCTGTGCCCTCACGACGGCCCCGGCGCTCGCCGCCGAGCCCGTGACGGCCACCGCCGCGTTCCAGGAGGTCCTGTTCCGCCCAGCCGACGGCGTCCTCGACTTCGAGGAGACGACCGACGGCATCAAGGTGTCCGGCGAGTTCAAGAAGGGCTTCGCGTCCGCCGACCCCGACGACTACCAGCTGCAGGTCCTCGACAACACGGACGTGGTCGTGGACTTCAGCAAGGACTTCCAGAAGGTCGCGGAGATCACGTCGCCCAAGGTCGCCAAGTTCGAGTTCACGACCAAGACCAAGCAGAAGATCGCCGACATCCGCAACGAGGACCTGGTGATCCGCCAGCTCGTGGATGTGGCGGCGGGCATCAAGGTGCAGGCCGAGATCGGCAGGGCGAAGGTCGTCAAGTAGCGGTCAGCGGGCGTCCTCGTGGTGCAGCGAGGGCGCCCGCCCTTCCAGCGCCCGTTCGACGGCCTCCAGCACGGCACGGCTCGTGTGCTGCGCGGCGTCGTGCGCGAAGTGGCCCAGCAACACCTGCTGCGTCGGGTTCGGCAGCACCGGGTCCGGCACCGGCCCGCACGTGTGCACCTCCACCACCGGCGCGCCCTCAGCCAGCAGGTGCTGCACAGCCTGCATCACTTTCGTGCGGTAGTTGTCGTGCACCCACGCGACCAGCAGGTTCACCGGCTTCGCGCGCAGCTCGTACTCGACCTCTGACGCCAGCTCCGCGGGCTTGGCCCAGTCGGCCCTGACCCACGTCGGCCGATGCCCTCGCTGCAGGGATGCTCGCGCCGCCCGTCCGGGCCCGTCGTCGGCCATCAGCGGCTGGGTCCGCGACGGCAGCACGACCTGCCACCCGCGTTCGACCAGCCTCTGCGCACATCCGGCCAGCATCCCGGTCCCGCCGAGCACCAGAGCAGTTCTCACCGAGCACGCTCCTCCCCGACCGACGCCAGCGGCCCGGCCAGCCACCGCTCCACCTGCCCCTGCCCGCGCAACCGCACGACCACGACCTCGTCGACCAGCTCGAGCACCCTGGTCCGGTTGCGCCGGAAGGTCTTCCAGCCCCATCGCAGAATGTGCTCGGAGTCCGTGAACACCGACCACAGCGACGGTTCCTGGTTACCGTTCCACAACTCCACCCCACCCGCGCGACGTCTGATCGTGCGACTCACCAGCCGTCCCATGACCACCGAGAACGGGTGGTCGAGCCACACCAGGGTGTCCGCGCGAGCGAGCAGCTCCCGCCGCACCTCCTTGTACTGGAACTCGGTGATCCAGTGGGTCTCCTCGGCGAAGGCCGCGACGTCGGTCCGGAACTGCGGCCGGGGTGTCCACTGTGGACCCCAGTAGAGGCTGTCGAGCTCGATCCGCCGGAGGCAGCGGCGTTCGGCGATGCGCAGGCACAGGGTCGACTTGCCGGAACCGGCGTTTCCTGCGACGAGGATGCGCCGGGGCACGTGCGGCAGCGGGTCAGCTGGTCCGAGCAACGGCATCGGGCCAGGCTAGTGAAGTCGCACACATGAAAACAGGGCCCCCGGAAGACCGGGAGCCCTGCTTTCAGACACTAGCTCAGAGAGCGGTGACGTTCGTGGCCTGCGGGCCCTTCTGGCCCTGCGTGATGTCGAACGAGACCTTCTGGTTCTCCTCGAGGCTGCGGTAGCCGCCGCCGTTGAGGGCCGAGTAGTGAACGAAGACGTCAGCGCCGCCGTCCTCGGGGGCGATGAAGCCGAAGCCCTTTTCGGCGTTGAACCACTTGACGGTGCCGTTGGCCATTCTTACTGCTCCTTCAATGCTGAAGAGCGAGCCACACTGTGTGACTGCTCCGTGGTTGGTCGTGAGCCGACCTCTCCAACCGCAAAGAAGGAGACGCGCCCGCAACTGAAGTTCAGCGAGCGTGCGTAAACACGAACACGAAACCGCAACCGACTACAGATTCTAACGCAAGTCAGCCCCGACGACCACGGGGCTGTGGCACCGCGAACTTCCGCTGCATCGACGACACCCGGAAGATCAGGTAGCACGCCAGCCCGGCCGCCCCGATCGCGGCCAGCGTGGACAGGGTCGAGAACACCACGTACGCAGGCGTGTCGAGGAGCAGCGACTCGAAGATGTCACAGCTCACCATGGCGAGGAACGTGTACTGCCACGGCTTGATCAGCGGGCTGGCCACGCGCTGGTCGAACGGCACGTCGCGCTGGGCGGGATCGCTCGCCTTCCAGATCTGCGCCATCATCCGCACGCCGTGCAGGGCGATGGCCTCGGCGTTGTGGGTGGCGCTGCGGAACCACAGCAGGAACGCCACGGCCGCGGGCACGACCAGCACGATGGCGAGGAAGCTCCACGAGGACGAGCCGCCCCGCCAGTCGGTGATCGTGCCGAAGACGGACTCGGCGGCGACGAGCGCGATGAGGCCCTGGCTGACGTAGCCGGTCAGCCGGACGTCCTTCAAGTCGATGTAGGTGTCCAACGCCACAACTCCCCGAACACTGGTGGACCCGCGCGGGAGACTACCGCCCGAAACCGCAGCCCAGCTCGGTGAAGGTCGCGATCTTCTCCGCGGCGCGCACGACCACCTCGTCGATGCCGTCCAGGACCACCCGGTCGGTGACGCGGCGCGCGGGTACCAGCGGCACGTCGGCCTTGCCGCACGCCTCGACGACGGACGTGAACGCGCGCGCGGCCGCCAACGGCGCGACGAGAGGCTCACCGGTCTGCCGGTGCCGGATGAGGTTCTCCAGAAGATCCACGGGAGCGGCGACCGCCATCTTGTGGTCGTTCACCGTCAGCCTGTCGTCGTCGTACCACCACACGGCTTGTCCCAACGTGCCGTGCACGAGCACGACCGGTGGCAACGATGTCGACGCACACAGCGTCGTCGCGACCACCACCGGAGGCGCGCCATCGGCCGTGACGCGCACGCAGGCCGTGTCGTCCGCCGTGATCGTGTCGCGGCACCGGAACAGCTCCAGCTCGACACCGATGTCCGTGCGTTCCTCGACGTCGGCCAGCAGCAGCGCGTTCTGCAGGGCGTGCGCGAACGGGTTCACCAACGTCCCGTCCTCGCCCTGCCGCCCCGCCCACGCGGCCCGCTCGTAGTAGGAGTCCGAACGCACCCAGCGTCCGGCCGCCCCGATGCCGGAGATGGCGCCGAGCGCACCTGACCCGATCAACGAGCACAGCCGCCGGTACGACCCGGTCCCCTGCGACTGGAACCCGACCTGGCACACCAGCCCGCGCTCGGCCGCTGCCGAGGAGATCTCGTCGAAGTCCGCCACCGACAGCAGCGCGGGCTTCTCCACGAGCACGTCACACCCGAGCGCGAACGCGGACAGCACCAGATCCCGATGCGTCGACGGCGGCGACGAGATCACCACGATCTCGGGGTGCAGCTCGGCGGCAAGCGACGGCAGATCCGGGTACGAGGGCACCGGCACGTCCACATCCGCGACGTCCACCACACCCACGAACGTCGCCAGGCCGTCGTGGCCCAGCCGGAGCAGGTTCTCCACGTGCCGCGCACCGTGCCCACGTGCGCCGACCAGCGCAACACGCATCGTCCTCACCCTTCTCGGGTGGACTCCGCAGCCAGCGCCAGTCCTCCGCCGATCACCAGCGCCAGCGGAGGCAGGGCCCACACCAGCACACCGGCGACCACCAACGCGGCCATCAGCATCGGCCGAGGTGCTTCGAATTTCAATGCGCCGCGCCATCCGAGACGCGCTTGATCAAGAAGAACCGCCCCGATGGCCGCCGAAGCCAGCACCACACCGCCCCGAACGAACCAAGGCGCCGGCAACACCGTGACCACGAGCAGCACGTCCACCACCAGCACCGCCCACAGCACCACGAACACCACTCCCGGCGCCCACTGCACGCGCAACAGCGACCAGAACCGCCCGACCGGAAGATCGCCCCGCAGGACGGCACACCCCGCCCCGAACGCCGAGTACGCCGTCACCAGCGGCAGCGAGGCGACGAACACGAACAGCCCCACCAGCAGGGCGTCCGCGAGCGTCTCCAGCCGGCTCATCCCTTCAACCCTGTCGTGGCCACGCCGGCGACCAGGAACCGCTGGAACGCCAGGAAGAACAGCCCGATCGGCACCAGCGACAGCACCGACATCGCGAACATCGGCCCGTACGAGGACGACGACGTCTGGTCGATGAACAGCCGCAGCCCCATCGGGATCGTGTAGTTCTCGGTCGACGACAGGTAGATCAGCTGCGAGAAGAAGTCGTTCCAGGTCCAGATGAACGTGAAGATCGCGGTGGTGACCATCGCCGGGCGCGACAACGGCAGCACGACGTAGCGGTAGTTGCGGATCGGCCCGCACCCGTCGATCCTCGCGGCCTCGTCCAGCTCGAACGGAATCCCGCGCATGAACTGCACCATAAGGAACACGAAGAACGCGTCCGTCGCCAGCAGCTTCGGCAGGATCAGCGGCACGAACGTGTCGATCATGCCGAGCTGCTGGAACACCACGTACTGCGGGATCAGCGTGACGTGCGCGGGCAGCATGATCGTGACCAGCGCGAACGCGAACAGCGGGCCGCTCAGCCGGAACCGCAGCCGGGCGAACGCGTAGGCCGCCAGCGAGCACGACACGACGTT
>JAVXWK010000072.1:0-4432 GCA_032230575.1 Pseudonocardiales bacterium
CGCCCCAGGTGCGCACCCGAACGCCGGACCCGTGTGGTCCCAACGCATTCCGGAGCCCGTCCGCGGGCTCTTCCCCGCCACGTCGCCGGCGATGTTCCGCGTCGGGCTGGCGGGTCGACGAGACTTAGACGTCGGGCCGCGCTGACCGGGTAGCGCCCACCGAGGCGATCACGACGCAGCAGACCGCAACCCATTGCGCGGGCTTGAGTTCTTCGCCGAGGAGCAGCAGCCCGGCCAGTGCGGCCACCGCCGGCTCCATCGACATCAGGATCCCGAACACGCGCGGAGGCATGCGCCGCAATGCTTCCAGCTCCAGCGAGTAGGGAATCACCGACGACATCAACGCCACCGCGAACCCGGCGGCGAGCACCACGGGGTCGAGCATCGCGGTCCCGGCCGACGACACACCGAACGGCAGCGCGATCACCGCGCCCACCACCATCGCCAGCGCGAGGCCCTTGCCGTCGGACGTCTGGCTGCCGAGCTTGGCCGTCACCAGGATGTACGAGGCCCACAAGGCGCCCGCGGCCAGCGCGAACAGCACGCCGGACAACGCCAGCCCGCCCTGCACGCGGGTCAGCAGCACGACACCGGCGCCGGCCAACAGCACCCACACACCGTCGATCCACCGCCGTGAGCCGAAAACGGCCACCGCCAGCGGGCCGAGGAACTCGATCGTCACCGCGGCGCCAAGCGGGATGCGGGCGAGGGCGGCGTAGAAGCAGAGGTTCATCCCCGCGAGCACCACGCCGTAGGTCACCACGACCAGCAACGTCCGGCGGTCCAGGCGCAACGACGGACGCCAGATCACGACCAGCACCAGAGCGGCGACGACCAGGCGCAGCGTCACCGTGCCCGCCGCGCCCGCGACCGTGAAGAGCTGCTTCGCGACGGCCGCGCCGACCTGGACGCTCACGATGCCGAGCAGCACCAGCGCGGTCGGCGGGATGCCGCCCATCAACCGGGCGACGGGGAGCCGATCCGCGTGAGCCATGAGTCCCATCCTCACCCACGGCCATGAGCCGAAGCATGCGAAATTCCACACACCGATCTGACTCACCGTTTTCTCACCTGCAGCGTGCGAGGCTCAACCTCATCTAGCTGAGATAACGGAGGACATCTGTGCGTCGCGCTGCCTTGGCCCTACTGGCAGTGAGCGTGCTGACGGCGTGCAGCGCGGGGCCCTCGACCCGGCCGGTGATCGCGGTCAGGGGCGAGGAGAACCAGCCGGTCGACCAGAGCACGCTCGCGGGGCCGCAGCCCGTGCCGCCGCTCAGTGAGTACAAGCAGGACTCGCTGGGCTGGTCGTCGTGCAACGAGCAGATGAAGGACCGCCTCGGCGCCGACGCACCCCAGGGCGACCAGACCTACGAGTGCTCGCGGATGACCGTCGTGCTCGACCCGCCGGGACGTCCCGGCCGCGGCACGCTCGGCATCGCGTTGATGCGCGTCGGAACGGGCAAGAGCGCGCTGGTCGTGGTCAACGACCCCGGCGGCGAGCCCGGCACGCTGAAGGCCGCGCGGCTCGCGGCGTCGTTGCCGAAGGACATCCTCAGCACGTACACGATCATCGGCATGGACCGCCGTGGCACGGGCCGTTCGGACGGCATGTCGTGCGTGCCGCCGGCTACGCGCGCGCAGCTCGTCGAGTACGACCCCGCCGAGAGCGAGCAGTCGAACCTCGTCGTCGCCGCCGGCGAGGCGGCGCAGGAGTGCGTGCTCGACCTCGAAGGCAGGCTCACCGCGTTCGACTCGTGGCGCTCGGCCGCCGACCTCGAACGCCTCCGCGACTACCTCGGCACCGACCGCCTCAACGCCGTCGGCCTCGGTGAGGGCTCGCGCGTCCTCACGACCTACGCCCAGCGCTACCCGAACCGCATCGGCCGCATGGTGCTCGACGGCGCCCCGGACCCGACGCTCGACCAGGTCGGCGTCCTGGAGTCCCGTGCCGTCGCGGCCGAGGCGACGCTCGACGCGTTCGCCACCGACTGCAAGACCCGCGGCTGCGCCCTGGCGAACCCGCGCGAGGACGTCCTGGCACTGCTCACCCAGCTGCGCAACGGACGCGTGCGCGGCGAGTACGTCGACCTCACGCCCGGCTCGGCGCTGAACGCGATCCTCTCCGGCCTCGCCGAGCGGCCGCGCTGGCCGCAGCTGGCCGACGCGATCGTGAAGGCTCGCGCGGGCGACGGCAGCGGCCTGTTCACGCTGCTCGACCCGCTCGTGAACGACCTCGACGAGAACCCGCCCCGCCTCGACGCGGGCCTGGTGATCAGCTGCAACGACACCACGACCCGCATCCCGCCTGACCGCGTGAAGGCCCTCAGCGCGGACTGGCAGGGCAAGTACAAGCTGTTCGGCGCTTTGTTCGCTCGCCAGCTGCTGCACTGCAACCCGTTCCCGCCGCCCAAGGCCGAGAAGGTCGACGCCCTGAAGAGCGCGCCGCCGATCGTCGTCCTGAGCACGGCCAACGACGTCTCCACGCCCGCGCCCGGCACCGAGCACACGGCGCAGCGGCTGCCCGGCTCGGCGTTGATCGGGTGGCAGGGGAGCGGGCACGGGGCATTGACGTTGTCCGGCTGTGCGACGACGGCCGTGCGGGACTATCTGATCGACGCGAAGGTGCCGTCGAACGGCACCGTCTGCCCGCCGTGAGCTAACGAGCGCGCAGCTCGCCCTTCAGCACCGAGGCCACGTCGTAACGGGCCGGGATCTCCAGCTGGTCGTAGCGGCACGACAGCGGCTCGCGGTCCGGGCGCCACCGGGCGAACTGGCCGTTGTGCCGCAGCCGCACGGGTTGTTCGCCCTCGGTCTGGGTGTAGTGGATCTCCAGGACGCGTTCGGGGCGCAGGGCCACGTACTCCGCCTGCTTGCCGCGCCACCGGTTGATCTCGCCCGGGATCCGTTGGCCCGGCTGGGGATTCGCCCACGGGTGATCAGGAGACTCGGTGATCAACGGGGCCAGCTCGGCGGCGAGGGAGCGGCGTTCGGCTGCTTTGAAGGAGCCGCAGACGCCGATGTGGTGCAGCAGGTCGTTGGAGTCGTAGACGCCCAGGAGCAGTGAGCCCACCGCGGTGCCGGGCTCCGTGTCCTTGTGCCAGCGCAGGCCCGCCAGGACCACGTCGGCGGTGCGGGCGTGCTTGACCTTGATCATCGAGCGCTTGCCTGGCGTGTACGGGCCGTCTGAAGGCTTGCCCATCACGCCGTCCAGGCCCGCGCCTTCGAAGAGGGTGAACCACTGGCGTGCGGTTTCCACCGACGTCGTCGCGGGCGTGATGTTCAGGCCGGGCAACCCGAGCAAGGCCTCGCGCCGAGCGGTGGTCGGCAGTTCCAGCAGGACGTCGGAACCCAGTGCCAGCAGGTCGAACGCGACGAACGTGGCCGGTGTCGACTCGGACAGCATCGTCACGCGCGAGGCTGCCGGGTGGATGCGCTCGGACAGCGCGTCGAAGTCGAGCTCGTCGTTGCGAGCCACCACCAGTTCGCCGTCGACGACGGCTTTCGGAGGCAGCACGTCGAGCATCGAGGCGACCACCTCGGGGAAGTAGCGGTTGAGCGGTTTGCCGCTGCGGGACTGCAGGAAGACCTCGTCGCCGGAGCGGAACACCACGCAGCGGAAACCGTCCCACTTGGGCTCGAACACCAGGTCGGCGGTATCCGGGATACCGTCGACCGCGGTCGCGAGCATGGGCTGCAGAGGCGGCGTCAGCGGTAGGTCCACGCGCACATCCTGCCTCCTCAGCTGGAATTTCGCCGCTGGTACCGCAGCAAGAGCACGTCGTCGGCCCGCAGCACGGATGCCAGCTCCAAGTCGACGGGTGGGATCACCGTGCCGTGGGCGATGCGCGTCGAGTCGCCGACCGCGAGCAGCGGCGACATGGTCAGGTTCACGGCGTCGACCAGGCCGGCGGCGATCATCGACCCGAACAGCTTCGGGCCGCCTTCGAGGTTGATCTTGTGCAGGCCTCGTGAGGCCAGCTCGGCGACCGCCAGCTCAAGATCGACCTCGGTCTCACCGGCGACGATCACGTCAGCCGGCAGGGAAGGCAGTCGAGCGGACGCGCAGGTGATCACGATCGGGCGGACCGACGGGTCGCTGAACAACGGCAGATCCGTGGTCAGCGTGCCGCGCGCGGTGACCACGGCGATCGGCAGCTTCGCCGAAGGCCGGTAGCCCTCGATCAGCACGGTGCCCGCGCCGACCATCACGACGTCGGCCAGCGCGCGGCCGAGCGTGAAGATCTGCTTGTCGGCGGGCGAACCGAGGCCCGCGGAGCGTCCGTCGACCGACACCGCACCGTCCACGCTGGACACGAAGTTCGCGATCACCCACGTCCGGTCCGCCGGATAGCCGTACAGGGACTCGAGGGCTGTGTCGGTCATCTCAACGCCCGGTGAGGGCCACAACATCTCCACGTTCCCATCCCATCAC
>JAVXWK010000074.1:0-2835 GCA_032230575.1 Pseudonocardiales bacterium
CCAGGCCTTCGAACATCTGGCGAGAGACCCGGAAGGTCTCGCCGTCCGTCGCGTAGAACGGGTCGAAGAGCTTCGGTGCGCCGGCAGCGCCGAAGGTGAGCGTGCCGCCCTCCTTGCCGCCACCACCAGAGTCGCGCTGGGATTGCGCGCAACCGGACAGGGCCAGCGCACTGACGCTGAGGAAGCCGATCGCGGCAACCCAACGGCGGCGAGCCGTTACTGAGTGGACCATCAAACACCCCTTGGACAATCCGCACATCTCACGGTGTGGTCGCCGACCATAACCGTTGTTCATACCCCCTCCGGGGCATCTCAGGTCACGATCCGGCCACTAGACCAGGCATTCTGATACGTCCGGCGCATGCCCGCTGACCCAACGTGAGCACGGCAGATGCGTCGAAGGCTCTCCTAGGCTGTAGAAACAACAACGACACGCGGAGGAGGTCGCATGAGCAGGCAGGTCGAGTTCCGCGTCCTCGGCCCTCTGCAGGTCCTCCTCGACTCAGAACCACTGCTGGTGCGCGCCGGTCGTCAACGGGCGCTGCTGGTGTCGTTGTTGCTGCGTGCGGGCACTTCGGTGTCCGTGGACGAGCTCGCCGGGAACGTGTGGGGCGACGACCCGCCGGCCCGTGCTCGGGCCACTTTGCAGACCTACGTGATGCGCCTCAGACAGCTGCTCGGGCCGTCGGTGCCGATCAGAACCGTTCCAGACGGGTATTTGATCGACGTCGACGAGAAGACGATCGACCTGATGCGCTTCGAGCCGTTGATCGACCAGGGCGAGCAGGAGCGCGCCGCCGGCAACCTGCAGGCCGCCTCGGCCGCGTTCGCCGCCGCTCTGGGGCTCTGGCGGGGTCCGGCGCTGGTCGACGTGCCGTCGGAGATCCTGCACCGCGACGAGGTGCCGCGGCTGAACGAACGCCGCCTGCACGTGCTGGAACGCCGGGTCGAGGTCGATCTCGAACTGGGCCGCCACGGTGAGCTGGTGGCGGAGTTGTCGCGGCTGACCAGCGAACACCCGTTGCGCGAACGGTTCTGGGCACAGCTCATGGTGGCGCTGTACAGGTCCGGCCGGCAGAGCGAGGCCTTGGCCGCCTACCTGCGGGTTTCGCGGTTGCTGGGCGACGAGCTGGGCATCGACCCAGGTGACGAGCTGCGGCGCGTGCACAGCCAGGTGCTGTCCGGGTCGATCGACTCGGTGGCGACTGCTTCTTCTGGTGCGCCCGTCGTGGCCGCCAAGCCGGAGCGAGTCGTGCCGTCGCAGCTGCCCGCCGATATTCCGGACTTCGTCGGGCGTGACGAGGCCGTGTCGTTGATCGTGGCGTTGCTGCGGACCGCGCAGGGTGTGCCGGTTGTGACGTTGGCCGGGCCGCCGGGGGTCGGGAAAACGGCGTTGGCCGTGCACGCGGCGCACCGGATGCGGGCGGACTTCCCGGACGGTCAGTTGTACGTCAACCTGCGCGGATACGCTCCTGGGCCACCGTTGAGCGCGGTCGACGTGCTGCCGCGGTTCCTGCGGGCGCTGGGGACCGAGCCTGATCAGGTTCCGCTCGA
Source organism: Pseudonocardiales bacterium (assembly GCA_032230575.1). Taxonomy (GTDB): domain Bacteria; phylum Actinomycetota; class Actinomycetes; order Mycobacteriales; family Pseudonocardiaceae; genus Lentzea. The sequence goes on from JAVXWK010000074.1 coordinate 1,555, forward strand.
CCAGGACGAGCAGGAAGCGATGTTCCGGTCGACCCTGACCGGTCAGCGCGTGCTGTTGTTGCTGGACAACGCGTCCTCCGCCGAGCAGATCCGTCCACTTCTCCCTGGTTCTCCGGGGTGCGCGGTGCTGGTGACCTCGCGCGACACCTTGCGTGGCCTCGCGGTGTCGCACGCGGCGTCGAACGTGCGGTTGGACGTTCTGGATTGGAACGAGACCAAGGCGCTGCTGGCCGGCATCTTGGGTGCGGACGAGGTGGCTTTCCAGGAGGAAGCCGCCTTGGAGCTGGCCGCGTTGTGCGCGCACTTGCCATTGGCTTTGCGTATCGCAGCCGCGAACCTCGTGTCGCGTCCGGAGCTGTCCATCGCGGACTACGTGGAGGAGCTGCGGGCGGGCAACCGGCTGGCGGCTCTGGCTGTCGAGGGCGACGAACGGGTCGCGGTGCACGCGGCGTTCGATCTGTCCTACACGGCCTTGAAGCCCGAGCTGGCGCAGATGTTCCGGCTGCTGTCGCTCGTTCCCGGCACGGACTTCACGCCGGAGATGGCGGCTGCTCTCTCGGGACTGACCACTCAGGACGCTCGCCGGCGGCTCGACCGGCTGGCCACCGCGAACCTGATCGCGAACCACGCGCCGTCGAGGTACCAGTTCCACGACCTGCTTCGCGACTACGCGGCCGAGCGGCTGGCGTTCGAGGACGGCCGCGCGGACTCCCGGCTGGCGTTGCGGCGGCTGGTGGACTGGGCGGTGCGCTCGGTCGACAACGCCACGTCCGCGATGAAGTCGACCCTGTTCCGCTTCCCGCGTCCGGCGCCGTTGGACGGTGTGGTGCCGCGGACGTTCTCCACCGCGACCGAGGCGTTGACGTGGCTGGACGTGGAGCGCGCGAACCTGGTGGCCCTGGTCGCGCACGCGGTCGAGCGCGATCCCGAGAACTCGCCGTGGCAGCTGGCTGATGCCCTGCGCGGCTACTTCTACACGCAGAGCCTGACCGCGGAGTGGCGTGAGACCGCGAAGGCCGGCCTGCTCGGAGCTCGCGCGCCGCGGGACGAGCTCGGTCAGCTCGCGATGCTGTCGTCGTTGGGGACGCTGTACTGGGTGACCGGGCAGCACCGCAACGCTCTCGGCTACTACCAGCAGGCCATCGCTCTGCAGGAGCACATCGACCTGCCAGAGGCCGAGGCAGCTGTGCTGTCGAACGCCGGCAGCGTCTACATCGACCTGGGCGAGCTGGAGCACGCCGCGGACCACCTGGAACGCGCCCTGGTGATCGCGCGCCGGGT
>JAVXWK010000078.1:0-6028 GCA_032230575.1 Pseudonocardiales bacterium
ACAGTACGAAAGGGCCCCGCGTACTTCACTGACCAGCGCGGCGGTTGTGCGCGTCTGTCCGCAACCGATCCGTTTCCGCTCCGATCCGCGCGATCTGCTCCGCCAACCCAGGATGCCCCGCCCGCAAGCCCGGCCCCGCGTCCGCCAACGGCTCGAGCAGCCCCGCCGCGTCCTCACCGCCGAGCGCCTGCTGCACCGCGTCCGAGTGCGGCCCGACCCGCGCGGCCAGCATCCGCAGCACCCCGGCGTTGTCCCGCGCCCACGCCGCGACGGCCTTGTCGCCCGCGCGCCGATCACGTTCGGCCCGCACGCGCTCGTCACCCGTTCCGGCGTCACCGGTCCGCCGCACCCGCAGGTACCTCTTCTCCGCCGCCTGCCTGCTCGCCACCCCCAGCGCCGGGGCGAGATCGGCCCAGCTCGTGCCCAGTTCGCGCGCAGCCTCGATCAGCTGTGGCTCCCACCCGGACAGCTCGTCACGCAGTTCCCGCAGCAGCATCAGCGCGGCCAGGACCTGCGTCGCGTCGCCGGGGGAGGCGGCCGTCTCGCGCACTGTCTCGTAGTCACTCGTCATGTCGTCCTTTCGATGACGCTCGGCACTTGTCATCGTTTCGACGACATGCTACAACAGAGGTACAGCGCATTGACAGGCCAAGAAGAACGAGGAGGAGTCAGATGTTGATGCGTACCGACCCGTTCCGCGAGCTGGACCGGCTGACCCAGCAGGTGTTCGGCACTCCGGGCACGTGGTCGCGGCCCACGGCGATGCCGATGGACGCCTACCGCGACGGTGACCAGTTCGTCGTGTGCTTCGACCTGCCGGGCGTCACTCCGGACGCCATCGAGCTCGACGTCGAGCGCAACGTGCTGACCGTCAAGGCCGAGCGTCGTCCGATCGGCAGGGACGTCGAGATGCAGGTGTCGGAACGGCCGCTGGGCGCGTTCTCGCGCCAGCTGTTCCTGGGGGACACCCTCGACACCGACCGCATCGACGCCAAGTACGAGTCGGGTGTGCTGACGCTGCGGATTCCGATCGCGGAACGCGCGAAGCCCCGCAAGATCGCGATCAGCACGTCCGAGAACGACGACGCGCCCAAGCAGATCGACGCCTGACCCACCCCGGCGGGCGGCGGCCGACCGGGTGACGCCAGGTAGGCTGCTGCCCGCCATGAGACCCCAGCCTCAGTGGACGGCGTTAGACGTCTACGCGTCCAACTCCGACCTCTACGCCGATCCCCGACTGGTGGAACGGGTGGACTACCGGCGTCGCTTCAAGCGGCACCGGCCCCGCACCCCGTCGGTCGTCCTCGCCCCGCACGGCGGCGGCATCGAGATAGGCACCTCGGAACTCTGCCTCGCCATCGCGGGCTACCACCCCGCAACGCGGGTGCCGATCGGTCAGACCCACGACTACTGGATGTTCGAGGGACTGCGGTCGGTCGCCAACGACGAGCTGCACGTCACCTCGTCCAACTGCGACGACCGCGTGGCCCGCACCCTGGTCACCGGCGCCTCGCACGCGCTGGGCCTGCACGGCTGCACCGCCGCCGCGGCGGGCCTGGAGGACCACGACCGGGCCGTGCTCGTCGGCGGCCGCGACGCGCTGCTGCGCCTGGAGCTGCTGACCAGGCTGCGCCGCGCCGGGTTCCACACCGTCGACGCCGTCGACCACCCGATACTCGGCGGCTACGACCGCGCCAACATCGCCAACCGCACCCGCTCCAGGCAGGGCGCCCAGCTCGAGCTCACCACACCGCTGCGCACCGCGATGTTCGCCGAGAACTCCCGCCCGAACCGCCGGCACACCACCACCGAGGTCTTCTGGGACTTCGTCCACGCCTGCCGCGCCGCCCTCGCCGCCCGCGAAGCCCTCAACAACTGAACACAGCCGCCCTGGGAACCGGCCGGCGAGTTGGTAGCAGGAAAGTGCTGGATGATCTTGGGTTGGTCGTACTCGCAGACGCCGACAGAGCCACCGCCTTGCAACCAACCATCTAGACGAGCCGCAGCGAAGGAGCGGAGGTGTCCAGGAGTGCCTCCACCCCCAGCGGCAGCGACCACTGCCCAGGACAGTGCCCGAACCCGAAGTCGCCCAGGATCGGCACCCCCAGCCCGGACAGCCGGTCGCGCAGCACCGACGCCACGTCACCGCAGTCCGTCCACGACCCCAGCACGATCCCCGACACCGGCGCGAACCATCCCGCCCGCAGCAGCTGGGTCAGGATCCGGTCCAGCCGGTACGGCTCCTCGCCGATGTCCTCCAGCATCGCGATCGCACCGTCGACCGGCGGCGCCCAGCGAGGCCCGCCCACCGCCGCCGCGAGCAACGCCGCGTTCCCACCCGTGAGCACCCCACGCGCGGCCCCCGGCACCACGGGTGTGCCGGCCGTCCACGACGACACGCCCTCGAACAGCAGGGCTCGAAGCCGTTCCCGCGCGAGCGGGTCGTCGACGAAATCAGAGGTGCCCGGCATCGGCCCGAACACAGTCGGCTGACCCACCGAGTTCAGCTCGGTGTGCAGCACCGTCACATCCGAGGAGCCCACGAACACCCGAGGCGGCAGGTCCTTCCACGGCACCAGGTCGGTCATCCGCAGACACCCGTACCCGCCGCGCACGCACACCACCGCGGCGACATCAGAGGTCCACGCCGACACGAACTCCGCGGCCCGTGCCTCGTCGGAGCCGGCCAAGTACGGCAGAGACCACGGCTCCACCACAGGTGTGGTGACCTCCAGGCCCCACGACCGCAGCACCTCGACACCCGCGGCGACCTTCGCGGGAACGGCCGGGCCGGCCGGTGACACCAGCGCGACCCGGTCCCCGGGAACCAGCAGTCTCACTCCGACAGTTCCAGCACCGGCACACCCGGCGGCTCGAACCCGAACACCTGCCCGTAGAACGACAACTCGGCTTCCAGCGCCGTCCTGATGTTCTCGGCCTTGCGGAACCCGTGCTGCTCACCCTCGAACGTGAGGTACGCGTGCCGGATCCCCGACCCCGCCAGATCCGCCGCGAACCGGTCGGCCTGCTCGGGCGGGCAGATCTCGTCCTCCAGGCCCTGCAGCAAGAGCACCGGGCCCGACACCGACCGCGCCTTCGCCGACGGCGACCGGTCCCGGTAGCGGTCCTCGGCCTCGGGTAGCGTGCCCACGAGGCCCTCGACGTAGCGGGACTCGAAGTCGTGCGTCTCGCCGCCCTCCGACGTCCAGCCCTTCAGGTCCAGGATCGGGAACGCCACCATCCCGCACTGGTACACGTCCGTCGACGTCAGTGACGCCGCCGAAGTCCAGCCGCCGGCAGAACCACCGCGGATGCCGAGGCGCTGCGGATCGGCCGTGCCCTCCTTCGCCAGCTGCTGGGCGACGAACGCGCAGTCCTCCACGTCCACGACACCCCACTGCTCGCGCAGCCGCTCCCGGAACGCCCTGCCATAACCCGTGGAGCCGCCGTAGTTCACCGCCACCACGCCGATGCCGCGGCTGGTGAAGTACGCGATGTCGGTGTCGAGCTTCGGCAACGCCCGCCCGGTCGGTCCGCCGTGCACGTGCACCACGTACGGCGGCAGCTCACCCTCGGGCGCCGCGAAGTCCGGATTGGACGGTGGGTACACGTAGGCAGGGATCTCGCCGAACACCCGCTCCACCGGCACCGGCAGATACGGCAGATCAGTGTCCTCGTCCGCCGGCTCGCCGCCGGTGAGGTAGGTGAGCTCGCCGTTGGAGAGGTCCAGGCGCACCACGGAGTACTCCGACGTCGGGCCCGCCGCGCCGCAGATCACCACGCCGTCGCGCACCGCCAGCTCCGACGCCCACGTCGGCAGGTCCGTCTGCACGTCGGTCACCGTGGCGCTGCGCTCGTCGAGCACCGCGAGGTGGCCGCTGCGGATCACCAGGTAGCGGCCCGGCGAGAGCGGCGCGAACCAGCGGTTGCCCAGCCGCCACATCGGGCCGCCCAGCTCCTCCTGGCACGGCGCGAGGTTCGTGCGCGAGCCGTCCGGGCCGACGCGGAAGAGGTTCCACCAGCCGTCCGGATCCGTGAGCGCGAGCAGGGAGTCGCCCTCCCACTCGAACTGGCACACCGCCTCGGTCTGCGAACCGGACACCACGCGGTGCTCATCAGAACCGATGTCGGCGACGCACAGTTCGGTGCCGTCCCACGGCATCTGCGGGTGGTTCCAGCCGATCCACGCGAACTTCGTGCCGTCGGGGCTGATCTTCGGGCCGGTCATGAAGTGGTGCGACGAGCCCAGCACCCGCACCTCGCCGCCGGCGGTGATCGCCACCAGGTCGCGGCGCACGTCGGTCCGCGCGTCACCGGTGATCGTCTCCCGCACGCACCACACCTCGCCGTCCGGACCCGCGGACAGGTCGGCGTAGCGCAACCCGTGGTGCCGCTCGGGTTCCGGCGTCAACGCCACCGGCTCGGGCGCGTCGGAGTCGAACACGTACACGCGCTGGTCGTCCCAGTGCGTGAACGCCACCCGGTCCTCGGCCAGCACCACGAACGGCCTGCCGCCGTACTCGTGCACCCGGTTGCGGGCGTTCCACGGCGCGGGCAGCACCTCGGCGCCGTCGCGCACCAGCGCCACTCTGCCGCCCTCGGCCGGACGGCTCTCCGCCCACCACACCCGCTCACCGGCGAGGTCGGCCCACTGGAACCCACCCCCCGGCTTCGAGGTGTCGCCGGCCGTGATCGGCGAGGTCCAGGTCCCGTACGAAGCGATCTTCACCACAACCCGACCCTATACGCGGAGTGTTTGGTGGGGGAGGACCTGCCGACGATCTCCTCGTGGCCTAGGGTCGTAAGGGCCATGGCTCGTGTCATCCACGTATTCCGCGCACCCGACCGGTTCGTCGCAGGAACCGTCGGGCAGCCCGGCGACCGCACCTTCTACCTGCAGGCCTCCGAGCAGAGCAGGCTGATCAGCGTCGCCTTGGAAAAGCAGCAGGTCCAGGTCCTCGCCGAGCGCATCGGCTCGCTGCTCGAGGAGGTGCAACGCCGCTTCGGCACCGACGAGCCCGACGACCCGCCGCCGGACGACCCGGACACCCAGCCGCTCGACGTGCCCGTCGAGGAGGAGTTCCGCGTCGGCACCATGGGACTCGGGTGGGACGCCGAGTCCAAGGCCGTCGTCATAGAGCTCCTCGCGGTCTCCGAGGAGGAGGTCGACGAAGCCGTCGTGCTCGACGACACCGAGGAAGGCCCCGACGCCGTGCGGGTGTTCCTCTCCCCGGGAGCGGCCCGCGCGTTCGCCGAGCGCGCCGACCGCGTCGTCAACGCCGGCCGCAAACCGTGCCCGCTGTGCGCCGAGCCCCTCGACCCGGACGGCCACATCTGCCCTCGGCAGAACGGCTACCGCCGCACCGAAGAAGACTGACCGTGGACGCCGCCGCGGCACTGGAACTGCTCAACCACGGCCGCATCGAGGTCGAGGGCCGTCTCGTCGACGCCTCCAACGCCACCCTGTTCTGCAAGATCTCGCTGGACGGCGTCGACGCGGAGTGCGTGTACAAGCCGGTGCGCGGCGAACGTCCGCTGTGGGACTTCCCCGACGGCACCCTGGCCGGCCGTGAGGTGGCGACCTACCTGATCTCGGCCGCGTCCGGTCTCGACCTCGTACCGCCGACCGTGCTGCGCCCCGGCCCGTTCGGTTCCGGCATGGTCCAGCTGTGGGTCGACACCCGCGAGGAGGACGAGCTCGTCGACATCATCGGTGTCGACGACGTCAAGCCGGGCTGGATCCCGGTCTTCCACGCCCACGACCGCTTCGGCGACCCCGCCGTGCTCGTGCACGCCGACCACCCGCGCATCGCGTTGATGTCCGCGTTCGACGTCGTGGTCAACAACGCCGACCGCAAGGGCGGCCACGTCCTGCACGCTCTCGACGGCGGCGTGTACGGCGTCGACCACGGCATCTGCCTGCACACCGAACCCAAGCTCCGCACCGTTCTGTGGGGCTGGGCCCGCGAACCCCTCGGCGCCACCGTCGTGGAGTCGTTGCGCCGCCTGAGATCCGCGCTGGACGGCG
>JAVXWK010000082.1:0-12497 GCA_032230575.1 Pseudonocardiales bacterium
ACAGTACGAAAGCTCCCCGCGTGCGGCTTACTGGGCGCGGGTGTAGAGGATCTCGTGGATTTCGGACTGGTTCTTGCCGCCGCCGGTGTTGGTCAGCTGCGTGATCCAGATCAGCACGTGACCGGTCGGCTCGTGCTCGTTGAGCTGGATCTGCGTCTGCCCGTCGGACAGGTCCGCGACGCCGATCCTCTTGGTCTCCTCGAGCGGCGAGTCCAGTGCGGACGCCACCCGGATCTCGACGTGCGTGCCCTTGCTGGGCGAGGTGATCGTGATCGACGCCAGCCGCACCGGCTCAGCGAACGACGCCATCAGGCCGATGCCCGGCTTCAGGGTCGGGAACGGCTGGAAGTAGTTGTCGGTGCGCCAGAACGTGCTCGCGTTGTTGTCGACCGCGCGGCTCGCCTGGTTCGCGTTGTCCGGCTGGTTCGTCACGTCGTAGACGCCGATCCGGCCAGGCTGCACAGGTCCGGCGGGCGAGGCCGCGGGTGCGGACTGGCCGTTCGACCCCGGCTGGTTGATGACCACGGTCGGGCCGCCGCCGCGCGTGGGCTCGTCGCTGAAGAAGCCGACGATCTGCACGCTCAGCCACACGATCACGGTCAGCGTGGCCAGCGCGAGCACGCCGACGCTGATCCACAGCTTCCTCTTCTGCTGCTTGTCCTGCCTCGGCCGCTGCGTCGTCCACACCACGGCGTCGTCATCGTCGTCACGCGAGCGGGACGACACGGACGGGATGAGCGCGGTCTCGGCTTCCTCGGCCGCGATCTGGTCGAGCACCTGCAGAATCGCGGCGGACGTGCGGATGCCGCCGACCGACGTGTCCTCGAGCGAACGCACGGCGACGGACGACAGCTCATGCGGCAGGTACGGGTGCAACGCGTTCGGTGCCACGACGGAGCCGTCCGGCCCGGTCGGCGCGACCGGCACGCTGCTGGGCCCGCCCGGCAGCGCCCATCGGCCGGTGAGCAGCAGGTACAGGATCGCGCCCAGGCCCTTGACGTCGTCGCGCGCGATCGCGTCCGGCCGAGGTCCGGGGAACGCGAGGCGCAGGCGACCGTCCGAGGTGACCCGGATGCGCTGCGGGTGGTCGGCGCCCAGCACGAGACCGGCGTGGTGCGCGCCCTCGATGGCGGCGCCCAGCGGTTCGAGCAGGCGGGTCGCGGCGCCCGCGGGCAGCGGGCCCTCCGCGATCAGGTCCATCAGGTCCGTGCCCTGGGTCCACTCGGCGATGACCATGCCGAGGATGCCCTCGTCCGGCCGGATTCCAGTACCGGGCGTCAGGACGTCGATGACCCTGGAGACACCGGGGTGCGTGAACGAGGCCGCGTGCATTGCCCGTTCGACCGTCCGGCGGGCGCGAGCGGCGGCGTCGTTGTCCGCCAGATCGCCCAGCAGCACGGTCAGGGCCACGTCCCGGTTGAGCTGACCGTCCCTCGCGCGCCACAGTTCGGCGCGGGACCTGTCGTCGGAACCGGACTTCGCGAGCAGCCGGTACCGGCCGTTGCCGATGACGCCACCGGGCACCAGGGCGGCGCTGACTCCGCTACTCACAGGCACGAGGGTACGGGACGACGTTCACGACCTGGCGTCACCGCCGCCGCACCAAACGGTTGATCTTGTCGATCGCCGGCTTCATCTCGGGTACCCGGAATGCCGCCAAAAGGCCGAACGCGAGCGGCAAACCGATCAACGTCACCAGAATGACCTCGGCCCATGCGGCGACAACGGGGTTGGAGAACCCGATCGCTCCCAGGACCAGCCAGTTCGCTCCCTTGGCCACCGCGAACGCGAGCGAGGACGCGACGACGGTCAGGCAGACGGTCCAGATCGTGAAACCGGTGCGCAGGCGGCCGAGCCGGATCCGCAGCCACACCTGACCGACGATCGCGCCGAACACGAAGCTCAGCGACATCGCGAGCGACATGCCGACACCGAGCTGCTCCGGCTTGGCGACCGCGACGAAGAAGTAGATCAACCCGATCCGGACAGCCACGATCAACGCCTGGATCAGCGTCGGCGTGCGGGCGTCCTTCATGGCGTAGAAGACCCGGAGCTGTAGCAGCGTGATCGCGTACGGCACGAGCCCGAACGCGGACATGGCGAGCGCGATGCCGATGCCGGTACCGCCTTCGATACCGGACCTGCCGAACCCGAAAGCCGCGATACCGATCGCCACACCGGAGACGGTCATCAGCGCGCTGAACGGCATGAGCAAGATCGTCGACATGCGGTTGCCGAACAGCAGGTCGCGGACGATCTGGTCGTTGTCGCCGTGCGCGGCGGACCGGCTCATCCTCGGCATCAGCGCAGTCAGCAGCGACACACCGAGCACGCCGTAGGGCACCTGGGCGATGAGCCACTGGAAGTTGAACGCGGTGAGCGCGCCACCGGCCTCGGTCGCGGCGTTCGTCAGCACGGTCATGCTGGCAAAGCCGAGCGCCACGTAGAGCAGCACCCAGAACGCGAGCCCGCCGAACTCGGACAGCCGCGAATCCCAGCCGAGCCGCCACTTGAACCGGAAGCCGGTCTTCTTGAGAGCCGGGATCAGCACGGCCGCCTGCACGGCCACGCCGAGTGCGGTGCCGAGGCCGAGGACCAGAAGGTGCGAGTCGGTCATCCGGACCGGGTTGATCGTGAGATCGCCGGGCAACAGCGCGTAGACGGCGAGTACGCCGATGACGACGACGTTGTTCAGCACCGGTGCCCAGGTGGGCAGGCCGAACACGTGCCGTGCGTTCAGCACCGCGCTGATCAGCGCGGTCAGGCCGTAGAACACGATTCCGGGCAGGATCAGGTATGCGAACGCCGTGACGACCTCGGGCTTCGCGTCGCCCTTGTCGGAGATGAAGAGGTCCGTGAGCAGCGGTGCGCAAGCCACGGCGATGATCGTGCCGACGCCCAGGATGGCCGTGCCCATGCTGATGAGCCACTGGGCGTACGACTCACCGCCGTCGCCGTCCTCTTTCTCGGCACGGACGAGCAGCGGGATCGCCACGCTGGTCAGGATGCCGCCGAGCAGCAGCTCGTTGATCATCGTCGGCAGCGTGGACGCCGCCTGGTACGAGTCGCTGAGCCAGCCGGCGCCGAGGACGGCCACCAGCAGCACCTTCGACAACAGGCCTGTGACTCGGCTGACGATCGTCGCGATCGCCATCGAGCCGCTCGCCCTGGCGACCGACGGTGCTTCCTTCTGCTGCTCTGGCTCGGTGGTCGTGGCTGTCTCGCTCACGCGCTCGACTTCTCCGGTGTGACGTTCTCGATGGACGGTGCGTCGCCGTTCTCGCCGTTACGAGCACGGACCCGCTTGTAGATGCGCCGTCCCGAGAGCAGGACCAGCGCGATCGCGGCGATCACGGTGACGATCACCGTGATGGTGCCGTAGGCGGACGACGACACCTCCAGCTTGACAGTGTCACCCAGAGCGACGCCCTCGGGAGTCGTCAGCCGGACGTTGACCGGGAACCGGCCCGACCGCAGCACCTCGACCGGTACCCGCACGACGCGCTCACCGCGGGCGGGAAGCACCTGGTCAGGGAGGTCGAGCTTGCGAATGCCCGGTGTGTCGGCCAGCACGATCCGCACGGTGACGCGAACGTCGAGCTTGTTCGTGATCGTCACGGGAATGGGACTGTCGCCGGAGCCGAGCAGGATCGGGCTCGCGGGCGGCGTCACGCCGACCATGCCGGTCAGCGCGTTCAGCTCGCCCTGGCTGGTGTACGCGGCGGACCGCGCGCCCTCCTCGTTCTGCCGCCACGCGCCGGACATCGCGCGCAGCAGGCCGAGCCACAGCGGGTCGGCCAGGTCGGCGGGAGCGGTGTGCTCCTTGTCCTCCTGCTGCATGGACGCGACCAGGCCACCCAGCTCGACGCTCTGCCTGGTCACCGAGTCGGAGATCGTGGTCGAGATCTCACGCGCACCGGCCTCTGGCGGGTAGGTGACCTTGGCGGCCGTCGCCGGCGGTGCGGCCGTGGTCAGCTCCTCGAGACCGGTCTGGGTCGCGTAGCCGCTGACGAGCAGCTTCTGGGCGGCGCTGAGGAACTCCGTCATCTCCGAGAGCGGCGCGTTCCACCGGCGCGGCGGCGTGACCAGCACGTTCCGGCCGTCACCCTGCCAGCCGGCGCGGAACACCAGCACGGACAGCGCGTTCTGCACGGACACCGGCTGGCTCTCGACCGGCGTGGTGACACCGGAGAGCGTGCGGGGCTTGGAGGCACTGCCCTGCAGCGCGTCCGAGACCATCGAGTCGATCTTCACCGCGGTCACCGGGTGCTGGCCCGCGATGCCGACCGGACCGGTGCCCGGCGCGTCGGCGAGGCCCGTCGGGTCGAGCAGGACCGACTTCATGCCCGCGTACTTCTGGTCGGGCTGCGGGGTGACCAGCTCGTCGAACGTCGGCTGGTCCAGCACGCCGTCCTCCGGCCAGACGAAGTCCGGCAGCGGCTGCACGCCCAGGATCTGCTGGATCAGCTTCGGGCCGTCGTTCAGCGCGAGCGTCCGCATGTTCGCGAGCTTCGCCCTGTTCAGCGCCACGAGATCGGCGTCGGCGTACGGCAGCGCGACGACGCAACGGCCCGTGACGGCGAGCTTGAGCCGGTCGAGCCACAGCTTCGCCTCGGCCTCGCCCTTGCCCTCGGTACCGCCGCGGATCCGGTAGCCGGTGCTCATGGCCTGGATCGTGCGCAGCAGGTCCGGGTCGATGGCCAGGCACATCGAGGTGCTCATGGCCGAGATCGCCTGCTCGTAGGCCTGCAGCAGGCCGTACAGCCGGCCGGTGGCCGAGAGCGACGCCGCGAGGTCGTCGTCGACCAGCTCGGACTGTCCCTCGCCGCCCACCCTGACCAGCCGCGGCCGGTCCGCGATGGGCCACAGGACGGTGAGCTTGCTCGGTGCGCCCGGCTTGCCCTTGGTCTCGCCGCCGGGCACGCCCAGCACGGGCAGCAGGGTCGAGAGGGCCGCGAGCCGCGCCTGGCCGCCGTAGTCCGGACGGCCGTTGATGTTGGCGAGGATCGGGTAGATGCCGGGCTGGTCGATCGCGAGCGACGTCGGCTCGGTGCCGCGCAACGGCACCTCGAGCGTGAAGTCCTTCTGCTGACCGGCCTCGAGCTCGTCCGCGACCTTGGTGAAGTTCGGCTGGATGAACTCGGCCGCTGCAGGTTCCCGCAACGCCTTGCGCAGGTCGTCCTCGGTGTCGAGCGACTCGCCGCGCTCCAGGCGCAGCACGATGTCGGACACCTTGCGGTCGCCGACGTTGACGATCTTGCCGGTGATCTTGACCGTGCCCGGCGAGTCGCTCGTCACGAACCGCGGGGTGAGCTGGGCGATGTCGAGCCGCAGGAACTGCGGCTGCGGCTGGCCCGGCTGGGCGGCGAGGGTTCTGGTCGCCCACACCTGGGGACCGTCGGGCAGGAACGGCAGCGCGTCGGTCTGGTCCGGCTGGGACTGCTCCACGGCGCCCGCGAGCGGCGTGGCTGTCACCAGGAACGCGGCGACGGCGGCTGTGCAGACGAGCTTCCTCACGCTCACGCCGACTCCGCCCCGTCCCGGCAGCGGTCGGCGAGCAGATCGGCGGCTCGGCGGACCAGACGGCGCTCATCGGCATACGCGAGTCGCTCGTCCAGCTCGCCGAGTGGCACCCACGCCACCTCGGTGACCTCCACGTCTTCGTCGGAAAGCTCTCCCCCCAGCGCTTCGAGGAGGAAGTGGTGAACCGTCTTGTGCACCCGGCGGTCGTCAGCGACGAACCAGTAGTCGATCGACCCCAACGGGCGAAGCACCCTGCTATGAATACCGGTCTCCTCGGCGACCTCGCGCACCGCGGTCTGTTCCGCGGTCTCGCCGGCCTCGATGTGACCCTTCGGCAAAGACCACAGCAACCGGCCTCGCCGGTCAAGTCTGCCGATCACCGCGGCCCGTTGCTCACCGTCGAGCACCAGGCCACCAGCCGACGTCTCGTCGACGGTCTTGAGCCTCCTGCCCCTGCGCCTCTTCCGGCGGCCCGGCTTGGGACCTCCTCCGGATCGTGCGGCTGACTGGGGCATACGGCCGATCGTACTTACGAACCTTAAGTACGCTGGTTTCTCGTGTCTCGATCGCTCCAGCAGAATGCGGTGGTGGAAGAGCCCACCATCACTCCAGTCGTCGCCGAGCTCGCCGCTCGGTTCGCCGCCGAGGGCAAGCACCTCTACCTCGTGGGCGGCAGTGTGCGCGACGCCGTGCTGGGGCGCCCGACGAACGACTTCGACTTCACCACCGACGCGCGTCCCGCGGAGATCCAGAAGCTGCTCAGCGGCTGGTCGGACGCCCAGTGGGACACCGGCATCGCGTTCGGCACGGTCGGTGCCTCGAAGAAGGGCGAGATCATCGAGATCACGACCTTCCGCGCGGACACCTACGACGGCGTCACCCGCAATCCCGAGGTGACTTTCGGCGACAACATCGACGGCGACCTGGTCCGCCGCGACTTCACGGTCAACGCCATGGCGTTCGACGTCGTGGCCCGCGAGTTCGTGGACCCGACCGGAGGCCTCGCGGCCGCGCGTGCAGGCGTGCTGGACACGCCGGCGACCCCGCAGGAGTCGTTCGGCGACGACCCGTTGCGGATGCTGCGGGCGGCCCGGTTCGTCTCCCAGCTCGGCTTCACCGCGGCGCCTCGGGTGATCGAGGCGATGCGGTCGATGGCAGGCGAGATCGCCCGCATCACGCCGGAGCGAGTGCAGGTGGAGCTCTCGAAGCTCCTGTGCGGCGCGCACCCGCGCCGCGGCATCGAGCTCATGGTCGAGACCGGGCTGGCAGACATCGTGTTGCCCGAGCTCACGGCCATGAAGCTGGAGATCGACGAACATCATCAACACAAGGACGTCTTCGACCACTCGCTGGTTGTGCTGGACCAGGCAATTGATCTTGAAGAAGTTGATCAATCACCCGATCTGGTGTTGAGGATCGCCGCGCTGCTGCACGACATCGGCAAGCCGGCGACCCGGAAGTTCGAGGCCGGGGGCGGTGTCTCGTTCCACCACCACGAGGTCGTGGGCGCGAAGATGGTCCGCAAGCGCTTGCGGGCGTTGCGGTACTCGAAGGAGATCACCGAGGACGTCGCCAAGCTCGTCTACCTGCACCTCCGCTTCCACGGCTACGGCAGCGGCGAGTGGACCGACTCGGCCGTGCGCCGGTACGTGACCGACGCGGGTGATCTGCTGACGCGGCTGCACAAACTCGTCCGCGCCGACTGCACGACCCGCAACAAGCGCAAGGCCAACTTGCTGAAGCGGACCTACGACTCTCTCGAGGAACGCATCGCGCGCATCGCGGCCGAGGAAGACCTCGCGCGCGTGCGGCCAGACCTCGACGGCAACGAGATCATGAAGATGCTCGGCCTGCCACCGGGTCCGCAGGTCGGCGCGGCGTGGAAGTTTCTCAAGGAGCTGCGGCTCGACCGGGGGCCGCTGGGTCGCGACGAGGCCGAGGCCGCGCTGCTCGACTGGGCCCGCGAACAGGGCATCACTCCACCATCCGCGTGACGCATTGTGAGCGCATGAAATCCCCGCGTTAGCGAACTGACAGCGCGGGGCTGCACCATGGGTGGTGCGCTAGGGGTGCGCATGGGGGTGGTGCAGATGTTCACATGGGGACTTTCCGCAGGTCCTGAGGTACACGACCTGGAAGTGCTGACCGACGACCAACGGGCGGTGCTGCGCTGTCTCGCGCGTGGTCACGCCGACCACGAGATCGCGCGGGTGCTCGGCATCGGGCAACATCAGGTGGCGGCCGAGGTGGCCGACATCCTGCGGCGCCTGGATCTACCCGATCGGGTGGCTGCCGTCGTCTTCGCGCACGAGGCCGGGATGTTGCACCTGCCGTTTCCTCGCTAGCAGGAGCAGGTAGGCGCCCAGACCGACCAGGTAGAGGCTCGCGGCGGTGACGATGAGACCGGGTGAACGCCCGTCCAGGGGGACCACCGTCGCGGTGATGGACACCGCGGTGACCTGCGTGATGTTGAAGAGCGTGTCGTAGAGGGCGAACACCCTCCCGCGCACCTCGTCACCGACGTCGTGCTGCACCGCGGTGTCCACGCACAGCTTGACGATCTGACCGGCGAAGATGATCACGAAGCTGGCCGCGAGGATCGTCGGCAGCGTCATCGGCAGCCCGAGCCCGATCTGCGCGGCGGCCGTGAGCAGCAGCGCGCCGCAGATCGTGGCCCTGACGCCGAACCTGTCGACGATCCGGTCCGTGAGGATGCCGGCGATCAGGATGCCGGCGCCGCCCGCGACCGCGACCTCGCCGAGGCCGCCGATGCCTGCCTTGAGGATGCCGACGTCCTCCAGGCTGTAGCGCATCAGCAGCAGCGTGACCATGAGGCTGATGCCGAACGCGGCCCGGTGCGCGAGCAGTGCGGCGAGCCCGGCGGCGACGTTCGGGGTGTGCCAGGTGGCCTTCGCGCCGTCCAGCAGACCTCGCGCGACGGCTTTGACGGCGCTGTGCGGCTCGTCGACCTCGTCCGGTCCGAGCACTCCGGTCTTGAAGCGGCTGGCGATGAACGCGCTGGCCAGCATGCCGACCAGCGCGATGCTGGTGGTCCAGCCCGACCCGCCGTCACCGGCTCCGAGAACCGTGCGGAACCCGATCGCACAGGCCGCGCCGATCACCGCGGTGATCGCTCCCGCGGTCGTGGCCAGTGCGTTCGCCTCGACCAGGTGGTCCTCGTGGACGACGTGCGGCAGAGAGGCGCTCAGGCCGGAACCGACGAACCGGCCGATGCCCATGACGACGAGCGCGGAGATGTAGAGCGGAATCCCGCTCAACCCTGCGCCGACGGCCAGCGCGGTGAGCAACACGAAGATCGCGCGTGAGACGTTCGCCACGACGATGACTTTTTTGCGGTCCCACCGGTCGAGCAGCGCGCCGGTGAACGGCCCGATGAGCGAGTACGGCAGCAGGAGCACGGCGAACCCGGCCGCGATGGCCGCGGGATCGGCCTGCCGCTCGGGGTTGAAGAGCACAGCGCCGGCGAGCCCGGCCTGGAAGAGGCCGTCACCCCACTGCGAGGTGAGACGGGTGGCGAGGAGCCTGCGGTACTCGGGGATGCCGAGGAACCGGCGTGATCCCCAGTGGTGTCGTTCCACCGCAAGCGTTGTCACCGTTGCACTCTAGGCGCGTTGGGGTGAAAACCACGAAAGCCGGACCTCTCGGTCCGGCTCCCGTGGATCGGATGCCAGGTCGCCTCACGGCGCGGTGCACTACGCGGCTCCAGCCGGACGGTATTCCGCGAAGGCGGTTGTCTGTTGAGCCCGGGGGACACAAAGACATCCGACACCTGAGTCTAACGGGGCGCGGCCCTGAGTTGTTCCGGCGATCACGGGTGATTTCATGGTGACGTGCGTCCCGATGCCGAAGTCGAGCCAGGCTCCCTGTTGGTTGCCGCTCCGAGCCTGAACGACCCGAACTTCACACGCACCGTCGTCTACATCATCGACCAACGTCCTGAGGGGACCCTCGGCGTCGTGCTGAACCGCCCGTCCGAGGTGGCGGTGCACGACGTGCTGCCGCCGTGGGGCTCGCACGTGACGAAGCCGCAGTGCATCTTCATCGGTGGCCCGGTCGAGCAGAAGACGGCGCTGTGCCTGGCTGCCTTGAAAGCCGGTACCGACCCGTCGACTGTGGAGGGTCTGGTCGGCGTGCAGGGCCCGGTCGCGTTGATCGACCTCGACGCCGAGCCGGACGACCTGATGCCGTTGGTGCGCGGCCTGCGGGTGTTCGCGGGCTACTCCGGGTGGGGCGAGGGCCAGCTCGCGGGTGAGATCGAGCGCGGTGACTGGATCGTCGTGACCGGACTGGCCGATGACGTGCTCGTCGGCGCGAACGTCGACCTGTGGGGACGGGTGCTGCGCCGGCAGGGCATGCCGCTGGCGCTGCTGTCCACCTATCCCAAGGACGTCCGCGAGAACTGATTCACGTGAAACGTCGGGTTACAGGCCGGCGAGCGGGGAGCAACCGCCACCACCGCAGGCGCAGCCACCGCAGCCCTTGGGCTTGACCGGCTCCGGCACCAGCGCCGCCGCCCGGCTGCCAACGATGCCACCGGCGAAGGCGATCGCGAGCGCGCCCACCAGTCCGATGATCCCAGCGGTGACGGCCAGGTCGGCCATGACGAACGACATCGCGCCCGACACGATCGCCACGACGCCCGCTGCCACGTTCGGCACCCCGGCGACGCGGTTGGCCAGTGCGAACGTCTCCTCGTCGCGCAGTGCCGCCGCCGTGCGCACGCCGACGTAGCGGTTGCGCCGCAGCTTGCCCTGCAGACCCAGCAGACCGACCGCGCCGAGAGCGACGCCGAGCACACCCAGGACGACCGACAGCACGATGTTCACCCCATGAGGGTAAGACGGATCCGCGGTTCACCTCGCACTCACCCCGCTCTGGTGTGCTCGGCGCCACCGCCCCGTGCATGCCGCTTGCGGTGCGCTGATACCGTTGAGGACATGAGCACGGCCCGCCTGCTCCTTATCTAGCCGCGACGACCTGATCGCAAGACGGTCGGCGCGGCCGCCCTCCATGCCCGTCTGGGCTGGGGGGTTTCGTCATGTCAGGGGCAGGAACGATGTTGAGAGGGACGTTGAGATGAGCACGGACGCGGCGGAGATCCCCGCCTACCGCTACACCGCCGAGCTGGCGAACCAGATCGAGGAGCGGTGGCAGCGGTACTGGGAGGACCACGGCACCTACCACGCGCCGAACCCCGTGGGTGCGCTCAAGGGCGACGTCCCGAACGACAAGCTGTTCGTGCAGGACATGTTCCCGTACCCGAGCGGCGCGGGCCTGCACGTCGGCCACCCGCTGGGCTTCATCGGCACGGACGTGTTCGCGCGCTACCACCGCATGCAGGGCCGCAACGTGCTGCACACCATGGGCTTCGACGCGTTCGGCCTGCCCGCCGAGCAGTACGCGGTGCGGACCGGTCAGCACCCGCGCAAGACCACCGAAGACAACATCAACACGTACCTGCGCCAGATCCGCCGGCTGGGGCTGGGCCACGACGAGCGCCGCCGCATCTCGACGATCGATCCCGAGTACTACAAGTGGACTCAGTGGATCTTCCTGCAGATCTTCAACTCCTGGTACGACGTGGACGCGCGCAAGGCCCGTCCGATCGCCGAGTTGATCTCCCAGTTCGAGTCCGGCGAGCGTGCCGTCGAAGGCGGTCGCAAGTGGTCTGAGCTGTCTTTTGCCGACCAGCAAAGGATCTTGGGCGAATTCCGGCTGGTGTACTTGTCGGAGGCGCCCGTCAACTGGTGCCCGGGACTGGGTACTGTGCTGGCGAACGAAGAGGTCACCGCGGACGGTCGCAGTGAGCGTGGCAACTTCCCGGTGTTCAGGAAAAACCTGCGCCAGTGGATGATGCGCATCACCGCGTACTCGGACCGGCTGATCGACGACTTGGACCGGCTGGACTGGCCGGACAAGGTCAAGGCCATGCAGCGCAACTGGATCGGGCGCTCGCACGGCGCCCGAGTCCGATTCGCGGTGGGAGACGAGAACATTGAGGTCTTCACGACCCGGCCGGACACGTTGTTCGGCGCGACCTACATGGTCCTGGCACCGGAACACGAGCTGGTGGACCAGATTGCGACGCCCGATCGCGTGGCAGACATCGCCGCGTACCGGCGCGCCGCGTCCCTGAAGTCCGAACTGGACCGTCAGGAGAACAAGGAGAAGACCGGCGTCTTCATCGGGGCGTACGCCACGAACCCGGTGAACGGCAAGGAAATCCCCGTCTACATCGCCGACTACGTGCTGATGGGCTACGGCACCGGCGCGATCATGGCCGTGCCCGGCCAGGACCAGCGCGACTGGGACTTCGCGAAGAAGTTCGACCTGCCGATCATCCGCACGGTCCAGCCTTCGGAAGGTTTCGAGGGCGACGCCTACACGGGTGACGGACCCGCCGTGAACTCGGGCTTCCTGGACGGCATGGCGATCGACGACGCCAAGAAGACGATCATCGGGTGGCTGGAGGAGAACGGCCACGGCCACGGCACCGTCCAGTACAAGCTGCGCGACTGGCTGTTCAGCCGCCAGCGCTACTGGGGCGAGCCGTTCCCGATCGTCTACGACGAGGCCGGCACCCCGATCGCGCTGCCCGAGTCGATGCTGCCGATCGAACTGCCGGAGGTGGACGACTACTCACCGCGCACGTTCGACCGCGACGACGCGAACTCCGAGCCGTCGCCGCCGCTGTCACGCGCCACCGAGTGGACGACCGTCGAGCTGGACCTGGGCGACGGCGTGAAGACGTACCGCCGCGACACGAACACCATGCCGAACTGGGCGGGTTCGTGCTGGTACCAGCTGCGCTACGTCGACCCGGTCGAGACCGAGCGGTTCGTCAACCCGGAGAACGAGAAGTACTGGCTGGGCCCGCGCACGGCCGAGCACGGCCCGACCGACCCCGGCGGCGTCGACCTGTACATCGGCGGTGTCGAGCACGCGGTCCTGCA
>JAVXWK010000089.1:0-2788 GCA_032230575.1 Pseudonocardiales bacterium
ACCGGGTGTTCTCCTCGCCGGTCGACGTGGTGCTGTTCGACACCGGGCACCAGTCGTACGTGCACAAGATGCTGACCGGGCGGGTTTCCGACTTCGACTCCCTGCGCCAGGCCGGCGGCATGTCCGGTTATCCGTCCGCGGCCGAGTCCGCGCACGACGTGATCGAGAACTCGCACGCCTCGACCGCACTGTCCTATGCGGACGGTCTGGCCAAGGCGTTCGAGCTGGCAGGTACCGATCGCCGAGTCGTTGCCATCGTGGGCGACGGCGCGCTGACCGGCGGGATGTGCTGGGAGGCGCTGAACAACATCGGCGGCTCGTCTCGTCCTGTTGTGGTGCTGCTGAACGACAACGGCCGCTCCTACGACCCGACTGCGGGTGGGTTCGCGGCTTCCTTGGTGGCCGGTACGGCTCGTGGGCTGTTCGAGGCTCTGGGCCTTGCCTACATCGGCGAGGTCGACGGTCACGACGTGCACGCCGTCGAGAACGCCTTGTGGGAAGCCAAATCTCTCGGCCGCCCGGTCGTCGTGCACTGCAAAACCGTGAAGGGCAAGGGGTACGAGGCCGCGGAGACCGAGGAGTCCGATCGCATGCACGCGGTCGGCGCTGTTGGTGCTTCCGGCGGCCGGACCTGGACCGACGCGTTCTCCGACGAGATCGTCGCGATCGGCGCGTCGCGTCCTGACGTCGTGTGTCTGACCGCCGCGATGCTGGAACCGGTGGGGCTGCGGCCGTTCTCGTTGCAGTTCCCTTCGCGCGTCTTCGACGTCGGCATCGCCGAGCAGCACGCCGTGACATCCGCCGCCGGGATGGCGATGGGCGGTCTGCACCCAGTGGTCGCCATTTACGCGACTTTCCTCTCTCGTGCCTTCGACCAGCTGCTGATGGACGTGGCGCTGCACCGGTTACCGGTGACGTTCGTGCTGGACCGCGCCGGTGTCACCGGTCCTGACGGCGCCTCGCACCACGGCATGTGGGACGCGTCCGTGCTACCCGTCGTGCCCGGCCTGCGCTTGGCTGCCCCACGCGATCCTGCTTCTCTCGCCCAGTTGTTGCGCGAGGCCGTCTCGGTGTCCGACGGCCCGACCGTCGTGCGCTACCCGAAAGCCGCTGTCGGCCCTGACATTCCTGCCGTGCGGCGCGTGAGCCATTTCGACGTGCTGCGCGAGGTTCCGGACGCCGAGGTGCTGCTGATCGCAGTCGGTCCGCTGGCCGGTCCGTGTCTGGCGGCGGCCGAAGAGCTTGCCTCACATGACGTGCGGGTGAGTGTCGTCGACCCGCGCTGGACCGCTCCGCTGGACCCGCACCTGGTCAGGTACAGCGGCCGGCACAAGCTGGTACTGGCCGTCGAGGACACGACGTCGACCGGTGCCCTGGGCGCACGACTGGGTCAAGCGCTGGCCGGTTCGCCGACGTATGTGGCCGCTTTCGCTTTGCCACCACGGTTTCTGCCACACGACTCGCGAGCTCGCATCCTGCGCGCACACGGCCTGGACGCGGCAGGCATCACGACGAGCGTGCTGAAGCGCCTCGGCGTGAAGTGACGTACCAGCCGATCGCGAACGACACCGCGATCGCTCCCGCTCCGACAACGGGTGCTTTCACTTCGGCGGGCAGCTCGAGTGGACGCATCGCCGTCGCCAGGCTCAGCAGAATCGGCCCCTGCACCACGAACGCGACGTAGGCGGACCGCGCCAGGCCCTCGGTGAAGGGACCCTGGCCGGTCAGCCTGCGCTGAGCCAGCCCGATGAGCCACAAACTGCCTGCCACCACCAGAATTCCTTCGACGAGCGCGAGCGCGAACGCCTGCCACTTCCAGCCGCCGAGGAACGGTTCGGCGTTCTCGGCCAGATCCAGCACACCCAAAAACGCCGCGGCTATCGGCAGGACCACGACCGTGCCGATGACGACGTTGCGGCACATCCGGTAGATCTCGTCCGGCACCCGCTCCGCCAGCTTCCGCCCACCGATCGCGCCGAGCAGGAACATGCCGAGGCACTGCGGCCACCACCACAGGTGCAGATCGCCGACCTGCCCGCTCCTCGCCGGGAACACCAGCCGCGTCAGGAACGTCGTGCCCGCGACGAGCATCGTCATGCTCAGCACGGTCCTCGGTGTGATGGTGCGTTCCTTCACCGGCGGCACCAGGGCGACCGCGATGCTGAAGATCAGCAGCACACCCACGAACCACAGCGACCCGCTGTCCAGGAACGGGTCCCGGTGCGTGAACGCGTGCCACCAGCTGACCGGTTGTCCAGCACCGTTGTACGCGATCCACACGAACGTCGGCCACACGACCAGCGCCGTGACCACCCACGGCGTGCCGAGCCTCAGGAGCCGCTCAGCGATGAACCTCCTGGAACCTTTGCGCTCGATCGAGCCGGGCGTGAAGATCCCGGCCATGAAGTAGAACGTGCCCATGAAGAACAACCCGGACGGCCCGATCAGCGCCGCCAGCACCGTCTCCACGCCGGGGTGGAACGTGACTTCGTTGACCTCGTCGTACGGCCAGCCCCCGACCGCGGCGTAGCCCAGCAGCGCGTGGCCGCCGATGACCCACGCCACGAGGATCACCTTCAGGTTGTCCACAGCGGACAATCTCACGCATTCCATGCTCCGCTTCCCGGCGCGTTCGTGCCACCGCCGACGGATGGACGCGCCCAGCTCACCGCAGGTGTTCGCGCGGACGAGTTCCGTGGCCAGGACGTGCGGCCAGGCCGAGTGATGGACGAAGGGGCGCAGCCGGGGCGGGTGGGCGGCGCTTCAGGTCGAGGCTCGTGGCCGCGAA
>JAVXWK010000093.1:0-6571 GCA_032230575.1 Pseudonocardiales bacterium
CCGTTCTCCTTGACCTTCAGCGGGATGAGCACGGTGCCGTACTCGTCGCGGCCGGTCTCGTTGCCGACGTCCTTCACCAAGGTGATGTCGTATCCGTACTTCTTGTCCTTGTTGTCACCGGGCTCGACGATCACGTCGGCGGCGGCAGCCAGCGTCGACAGGGACAGAAGGGCAGTGGCGCCCAACAGCGCCGCGCCGATCCTCAACCGGGAAGCCATGGGTCTCCTTGTTCGCTGAAGTTCGCCCGATCGCGTGGGAAGTCATTCGCCCGCCGGGACGGTCGGCACGTCGAGATCGACACTGAACCGACAGGAAGCGTCCGGGACACTAGCCGATCGAGTTACACCCGATGGAGTGAGGTATGAGGGGCACTACAAACCGCCTGTGACCAGCGGAAAGCTACCCAGGGTGTCCACAGTGGATAGGTCTGCGATGCATTAATTTTGTCAGGTGACGTTAGATTCGTTGCCGAACGGTTATCAATTGAGACGTCCGCTACGGCTGACCTGCACTGACGGTTCAGGCGTCAGGCAACCAATTCGGTAACTTCGACCGGCCGAATGTCCCCCGGACGCAGCGAAGTGCCGCGCAGGCACATCTCGCGGGGTTCCGGGCGGCGGCCGGTGAGAATCCATCGAGTGAGTCCGGCCAACTGGTAGGCGATGAGCGGCGGAACGGCATCGCCGACGTGCCGGTAGGCGTTCCCGAGAATCGACACGTCGAACCGGAACTGCCGGGGAAAGCCCTGCAAGAGGGCCATCTCGCGGACCGTGCAGAGCCTGTGCTGCTCGGGGTGCGCATAACGGCCGTTGCCGACGTGGCCGCATTCCCGCTTGATCGTTCGGGCCGGTTCGTCCCACCACATCCGGCCGTAGACGTCCGGGTGCGAACCCCAGTTCTGCTCTTCGACGATCCGGCGTTGTGCAGGATTCAACAACTCCGCGGTCTCGGGTGACCGGAGCAGATCCGCCCACGAGCCGCCGTTCGCGGGAATTGCACGCATTCTTTCGAGGCTGCGGTCCTGAGAAAACGTCGGCGACACGTGAATGGGGTCTTCGAGGTCGGCCACACCGGCTTCGATCCGCGGCAGTTTGCTGATGGCCCGCCGGACCGTGACAGCGGACGGGCGGATCACCCGGCCCTCCCACAGGTCGTCCAGCGTGAGCAGCGGCAGACCGGCGTCCACAGCGACCATCAACGTCCGCTCGCGCAGCTGCGGCAGGCCGAACTTGGACAGCATGTGCGTGCCGCCCGCGACGGAGTACCCGATCCGGGTGAGCTCCTCCGCGAGGCTGTCGAAGTGGTGGCGCTGCTTGCCTTTGACGAGCTCGCGGGCGTTCTCGACGAGCACGACCTTCGGGCGCAGCTCCTCGGCGTAGACGGCGATGCGGCCCACGAGGGAGTTGCGCGGATCGTCGCGCAGGTGGTTCTGCGCGGTGATCCGGCTGAAGCCCGAGCACGGCGGGCACGCCAGCAGCACGTCGAGCTGGCCGCGTCGCAGGCCCCAGACCTCGCGCAACGCCGACGGCGACACCTTCGAGAGGTCGACCTCCAACGGGTCGACGCCGATGTTCGCGCGGTACGTGTCGTTGCAGCGCAACGAACCCAAGCGGGACGACGGCTTGCCGATCTGCGCGTCAGCGGCACCGACGACCCGGAAGTCGCGGTGGGCGTGGAAGCCGAAGCTCATGCCGCCCGCACCCGAGAAGATGTCGGCCACCGAGAAGGACACCACGAGATCGTACGGGCGAGGCTCCGAGGAGCCTTCCCTGACATCCCGTACCTTTCCGCCCTATGGAGCTGCCGCGTGCGTGGCAACGGCCGGACCCGTTGCGTGGCCTCGACAGGATCACCTGGGGCGAGGTCTACGACGGCCGTGGCGGCGCCGGTCGGGTGCCGCGCCTGCTCCGCTCGCTCATGGACCCCAACGCCGACGTGCGCCTCGACGCGCTCAGTTCGTTGGCGGAGCGCCTGCTGACCGACGACACGGTCTCCGAGGCCTCTTTCTGCGCCGTGCCGTACCTCGTGGAGGTGGGGGCCTCGTACAAGGTCGCCGGCGACGTGCGGGACAGGGCGATCTTCCTGCTGGCCGCCATGGCGTTGGCGGGCAAGGGCTTCACCGAGGACGGCCGCCGCACGCACCGCCGCTGGAACGCTCTCGGCCGCGAACTCCCCCGCACAGCACCCGATTGGCTGACGCAGACCCGGCACGCGGTCGCCCAGGGCGCGCCGAAGATCTTCGAAGCGCTGGCGTCCGAACGGGTGGCGTGCCTGGTGGCGCTCGCGTGCGCGGTGCCGGAGAAGCTGCCCGCGTTCGTGGTGGGGCTGATGCAGGACATGGCCGAGCTGCCGAACGAGGAGATGCTCGCCGACGCGGCCGAGATCGCCGTGGCACTGCTGAAGCGGTCGCCGGAGTTACTCGGGGTGGACCTGCCCCGGCCGAAGGTGCTCGGCGAAGGGCTGGTGCGGCCGGCGCACCAGCCACGCGAGGTCGCCGCGGCGTTGATGGGCTACCGGTTCGCCCTCATCTCCGCGTACGGCGATGAGGGCGCCTGGTGAGTCCTAAGCGGTCACTGCCTCTTCGATGAACTCCTGCTCGACCTGAGCCTCGTCCTCGACGGCGATGGCAGGCTCCAGGGCACCGAGACCCGTGCCCCACTCCTGGTCCGCCAGCGCGAACGCCGCGACCGTCAACGCCGCCACGGGCGCGCCGATGGGCATGTTCTCGCGGTGCAGGTCGAGATCGAGGCGGCCACCGATCGGCGAC
The DNA here is from genome assembly GCA_032230575.1 of Pseudonocardiales bacterium. Classification (GTDB taxonomy): domain Bacteria; phylum Actinomycetota; class Actinomycetes; order Mycobacteriales; family Pseudonocardiaceae; genus Lentzea. The sequence goes on from JAVXWK010000093.1 coordinate 2,768, forward strand.
GGGCTGAGCCGCAGCGTCGCGTGCGCGGGCTCGTCGGGGTGCGCCAGCCGGCACGCCCAGCCGGTGAAGATCACCCGGCGCTCGTCGACCTCGGTCGGCTGCACGGCACGCACGTTGGCGCCCACCGCACCCGAGCGGAGGTTGTCCGCCGCCTGCAGCACGAGCTCCTCGAACTCCATGGAGGAGATGCCGAGGTCCCAGCCCGCGACCAGGGCGACCTGGACGAGGGCGAGGGGCAGCGACGGAACGGCGTCCTCGAAGCAGACCATCGCGCCGCCGTAGCGGGTGTTGATCTCGGTCGGCAGGAAGCCGTCCTCGGTCGCGATGCCGTCCAGCGTGAACGTGCCGCGGTAGCCGACGGTCTCGCGCAGGTGCTCGCCGACGCGGCGGGCCAGGTTGCGCATCTCGTCGCGGATCCACACGGGCGGGTCGTAGTACGACGCGCAGCCCGCGTAGAGGAACTTGGCCTGGCCCTGGCGGCGCGGCACGACCATCTCGATCGGACGCAGCACCGCGGTGCCGTCGGGGAACACGATGCCGTGCACGCTCACCGGAATGCCTTCCAGGAACGGCATCACGCGCACCTGCTCGCACTTGGGCGCGAGCACCTCGAAGGCGTCCTTGGCCTCTTCGTACGTCCGCACGCGGCGCACGAAGTTGGCACCGCCGTTGATCGCGGGGCCGTCACCCGACCAGACGACGCCGGCGCCGCGGTCGAGGATCTCCGAGGCGCCCCAGAGGCGTTCGAAGTCGAGGTCGAACACCATCGCGGGCGCGCGGCGGGCGGACAGCTCGTCCCACAGCGCGTCGATGGTGGTCTTGTTCTCGAGCTCGACCCACTTGTGCTGGCGCGCGTTGAGCACGGGACGGCCCTGGAAGGTGCCGATCTCGTTGTAGGGCGTGCTGATCACGACGGCTTCGGCCTCGGGATCGAAGTCCTGGAGGATCGACCGCACCTCGGCGCCCGGCTTGGTCAGCAGCTTGCCGAGGCGGCGCTGTTCGACGGCGACGAAGCCGCCCTTGATGCCCAGCGAGACCCACCTGGCGATCACCGAATCATGCAGCGGGGCATGATCGTCGGTATCCAGCACGAGCGTATGGCGAGCACCGAGCGCATGAAGCTCATGCGCGCGTTTCGCCAAACGAGTGCCGCCGGCCAGCACGACCAGCCGGTCACCGAACAATCCGCCCAGGCGCTCGTTGAGCGCTGCGAAGACATGATTCATCGCCGAGAACCCGCTTTGAGAGAAGCAGAAGGATGCGACCGGCGATCGCCGGGTGACGCGTAGCGTAGAGCCACCCGGTATGTGTGTCGAAGCACGGTCCGGCAACGGCCGGATGAATGTTGCGGCGGGCCCGCGCGGGCGGGCCTCACGGCAAGTGGATCAGTCTTTGATCTGTCCGCGCCCTAGGCGCGAGCCGCGTCCCGAAGGACCTGGTCAACGCGGTTGAGGAAGCTGCGCTTGGGGTTGATCGCCGGCAGCGGCTGAGTGAGCTCTGCGGGGGCGGCCTGGGGCGTGGGTGCGGCTCCCACGATCTCGGCCACGTTGCGCAGGAACTCCTGCCGCTTGAACTCGTGCACGGCTACGTCGTGCAGAAGTCCGGCGATGCTCGTGTGCACAGCGCGATGGGGGTAACTCACTCGAGTGTTATCGGCGCAACCCAGGTCGACCTTTAGGGTCAACTTGTGCGAGTTCTGGTGACCGGCGCCACTGGGTATGTCGGCCGTGCCGTGGTGCGTGAGCTGCGGTTTCACGGGCATGAACCTGTTTTGTCACGTCAACGCCTCTCCGAACCGTTCGGGTCAATCGACGCCGACGCTGTCATCCACCTGGCCGGTGCCGCGCGCGTGCGGGAGTCGTTCGAAGATCCACTTTCGTACTACTCGGTGAACGTCGGCGGGACGCTGAACCTGCTGAAAGCGTTGGAGGGGCAGCGATTCCTGCTCGCGTCGACCGCCGGGGTGTACCGGCCCTCCGACTCCCCGCTGACCGAGTCGTCAGTCCGGGATCCTTCTTCTCCCTACGCGGCCTCGAAGGCAGCCGCCGAGGACCTGGTGGCGTGGGCGGCGCGGTCCGGGCGGATCGGAGCGACCACTCTGCGTTTGTTCAATGTCGCTGGAGGTGGTGACACCGACACCAGTCGGGTGATCACCCGTGCCGTGGCGGCCGCGGCGGGGACGGTTGACGGGATGGACGTGTACGGCGACGGGTCGGCCGTACGCGATTTTGTGCACGTGCGGGACGTTGCCGCCGCGTTCGTCGTGGCGCTGGAGGCGTGCACGGTGGGTGAGTCCGCGGTTTACAACGTCGGAGCTACCCCTGCGTCCATCCGGGACGTTCTGGAGGCTGTCGCCGGTGTTTCAGGACGGTCCGTGAACGTGACCTGGAAGCCCGCGCATCCCGGTGAGGTGCGGTCGCAGCGGGCCGACGTGTCGCGGTTGCGGGCGTTGGGCTGGAAGCCCTCTCACTCGGCGCTGGCCGACATCGTCAAGGACCAGTGGAGCGCTTCGGCACCGGAACCCGGTCCAGGTCCTTCGCGATGACGATCTCGCCGTCGAACTCCGCTGCCGCTTCGGCGTGGAACTCGGCGGGGTCTTCGTAGCGCTGGGAGAAGTGGGTCAGGACCAGCTTGCGGACCTTGCAGTCGCGAGCGACGCGGGCGGCCTGCTGGGCGGTGAGGTGGCCGTGGTCGCCCGCGAGCTTGGTGTCGCGGGCGAGGTAGGTCGACTCGATCACGAGCATGTCCACCTGGTCGGCGAGCTCGTAGACGTTGTCGCACAGGCGGGTGTCCATGACGAACGCGAACTTCTGGCCCTTGCGGGGTTCGCTGACGTCCTCGAGCTTGATGCCGTTGAGCTCGCCTTGTTGCTGAAGTGTGCGGACCTGCGGGCCCTGGATGCCGTGCTCCTTGAGCTTCTCCGGGAGCATGCGGTGGCCGTCCGGTTCGACCAGGCGGTAGCCGAAGCTGTCGATGCCGTGGTCGAGCTCGTAGGCCTCGAGCGTGCCGAACTTGCCCACGGCCAGCCGGCCGTCTCCGGTGATCGGCTCTTCCTTGATGTCCGCGGCGTCGTAGAAGGCGCTGGCGTAGCGGAGGCGCTCGAAGAAGTGGGAGCCGCTGTTCGGGAAGTGGGCGTGGACCGTGTGCGGGACCCGGTCGAGGCTGAGGCGCTGGACGATGCCGGGGACGCCCAGGCAGTGGTCGCCGTGGAAGTGCGTGATGCAGATTCTGGTGATGTCGCTCGCGGCGGCGCCGGAACGCAGCAGCTGGCGCTGGGAGCCGTCGCCTGGGTCGAACAGGAAGCCCTCGCCGTCCCACCTCAGCAGATAGCCGTTGTGGTTGCGCTGGCGCGTGGGAACCTGGCTGGCCGTTCCCAGGACGATCAGTTCCCGGACTGTCACACCCGAACGTTAACGTCTGTCCCATGCAGAGCGTGGAAGTTGCGTCGACGTGGCCTGTCCCGAACGTCGCTGTGGCCGTGGTCTCCTCGGGTGCCGTGGTGGGCTCGTTGGGCGACCAGCAGCGGGTGTTCCCGCTGGCGTCGGTGACGAAGCTGCTGACCGCCTACGCGGTGCTGGTGGCCGTTGAGGAGGGTGCGGTCGAATGGGACCAGCCCGCCGGGCCTGAGGGTTCCACCGTTCGGCACCTGATCTCGCACACGGCCGGGTACGCGTTCGACAAGGCCGAGGTGCAGGCGGCGCCCGGCACGCGTCGGATCTACTCCAACGCCGGGTTCGACGTGCTGGCTTCTTTCGTGGGGGCGGCTTGTGAGATGCCGTTCGCCACTTATCTGCACGAGGCTGT
>JAVXWK010000130.1:0-3268 GCA_032230575.1 Pseudonocardiales bacterium
TCCGGGTGGTCACGTTCGACGGCCGCGGCTCCGGCGGCTCGGATCGGCCGGTCGGCGGTGAGTCCTATGTGGACGCCGAATACGCCGCGGACACCATCGCGGTCATGGACGCCACGGGAACCGGCAGTGCTGTGCTGGTGGCGTTGTCGCGCGGCGATGCGTGGTCGGTGCTCACGGCCGCGCGCCACCCGGATCGGGTCACCGGCATCGTCGCCGTCGCGCCGGCCAGTGCTTCGCTCATCGGCACGCTGGTCCAGGAGAAGCAGGCCTGGGAGTCGGCCGAGGGCGGGATCCAGTACAACCGGCACCACTGGCTGAACGGCGGCTACGACGAGTTCGTCGACTGGTTCTTCGCCCGGATGTTCTCCGAACCGCACTCCACCAAGCAGATCGAGGACGGCGTGCGATGGGCGCGTCAGATCTCGCCCGCCACGCTGGCCGACACGACGGACGGGCGGCTGAGCTCGGAGTCCATTGAGGACAGTTGTCGTGCGGTGCGGTGCCCGGTGCTGGTGATCCACGGAACCGACGATCGCGTCCGCCCTCACGCGATCGGGGAACGTCTCGCCGAGCTGACCGGTGGTTCGCTGGTGCTGGTCGAGGGCTCCGGGCACGGCGTGCACGCGCGGGACCCGGTGCGGATCAACCTGCTGATCAAGGAGTTCGTCGACCGCGTGCACCCCACGGCTCGCCGCACCAGAGCTTCGCGGGCGATCAGCAGGCCGCCGCGTGCGTTGTACCTGAGCTCACCGATCGGTCTCGGCCACGCCCGGCGCGACCTGGCCATCGCGTCCGAGCTGCGCAAGCTGCGGCCGGACCTGCAGATCGACTGGCTCGCCCAGCACCCGGTCACCGAGATGCTCGGCCGCGCCGGCGAGCGGATCCACCCGGCGTCGGCGTGGCTCGCCACCGAGTCGGCGCACGTGGAGGACGACGCGGGCGAGCACGACCTGCACGTGTTCGAGACGTTCCGGCGGCTGGACGCGTTGCTGGTCAACAACTTCATGGTGTTCGACGAGGCCGTCGAGGGGTACGACCTCGTCATCGGCGACGAGGCGTGGGAGGTCGACCACTTCCTGCACGAGAACCCGCGGCTGAAGCGGAGTGCGTTCGCGTGGCTGACGGACTTCGTCGGCTGGCTCCCGATGCCCGGCGGCGGTGCGCGTGAGGAACGCCTGACCGCCGACTACAACCTGGAGATGATCGAGCAACGGGCGCGGTTGCGCCGGGTGCGGGACAGGTCGGTGTTCGTCGGCGACCCGGACGACGTGGTGCCGCTACCGTTCGGCCCCGGCCTGCCGGCGATCCGCGAGTGGACTCTCGAGAACTTCGACTTCTCCGGCTATGTCACGGGATTCGACCCGCCGGACGAAGGCGAGCGCGAGGCGTTGCGCCGCCGGATCGGTGTCCGGCCGGACGAGAAGCTGTGCGTGGTCACGGTCGGCGGCTCGGGTGTGGGGGAGTCGCTGCTGCGCCGTGTGCTCGAGGCGGTGCCGGTCGCGCGCAAGCTGGTTCCTGGCTTGAGGTTCCTCGTCGTCACCGGACCGCGCATCGATCCGTCGTCCCTGGGCCACGACCGGGACGTGGAGGTGCGCGGGTATCTGCCGGACCTGCACCGCTACCTCGGTGCCTGCGACCTGGCGGTGGTGCAGGGCGGCTTGACCACGTGCATGGAGCTCACCGCGGCACGGCGTCCGTTCATCTATGTGCCGTTGCGCAACCACTTCGAGCAGAACTTCCACGTCCGGCACCGGCTCGAACGGTATGGAGCGGGTCGGTGCATGGCCTACGAGGAGGTGGTGGATCGGGAGGTCCTGGCCGCCGCGATGGCCGAGGAGATCGGGCGTGAGGTCGGCTATCGCCCGGTTGAGTCGGACGGCGCCTCTCGGGCGGCCGCGTTGCTCGCCGACCTGGTTTAGCTCGCGTTCTCTCGGGTGAGCGCCGAGGTGGCCGGGAGGCCCAGGATCGGACTGGGCTACTACGCCTGGCGGTCGTCGGCGGCCGCGGTCTGAGTGAGCACGGCGACGGTTTGTTCGAGGCCGCGCTGCACCTCGTCACCGTCTGCTTCCCGGACGCTGTGCAGGCTCACGGTGATCCGCGACCGGCCCGGCGACAGCTCGTCGATCTGCAGCTCGCCGTGGTAGTCGTCCGGGCCCTCCGCGCCCCACTCGAGCCGGCGGTGCGAGGCGTCCGGACGTACCCACGCCTCGCTGTCCACGTGGTGGCCGTGCACCTCGGCCTCCACGTGGACCTGTTCGCCGCCCTCGGGCTCGGCGGCGGTCATCTGCGGGAAGTAGCGGGGCAGGTTGCGGGGCTCGGCGAGGAAACCGAACAGCGTGTCGGCCGCGATGTCCGCCTCAGCGGTGTGCGTGTAGGTCGTCATGGCGGGACGGGTACCCGGCCGCGCGGCCCACCAACACGTCCCTCGTCCGCGCCGCGTGTTCGTGCCAGCCCCGCTGGTCGCGGCGGAAGACCGGCACCACGAACGTCCCGGTCACGAACAACACCACGACGACGAGGTCCACCAGGCCGATGCCGATCATCGGCGACAGGACGACCGCGTAGGCCACGAACCCCGTGACGCCGAGCAGTTCCCGCAACACGAGCTGAGCCGGGTTGGCGCGCGAGCCGTCAAGGCGGCGGACCCGGTAGTCCAGCAACACCCCGCCGACCGTCATCCCGTCCACAGCGGCAGGCAGCACGACGCGGAACACCAGGAGCACACCGATGGCCCAGCGCGGGTCGGGCAGCACCCGAGCGGCCACGATCACCAGCACGAGCTCGGCGATCAATCCGAGCAGCCTGCGAGGTGCGGAAACGGTGCCGAGAGGCGAGGCCGAGTCTTCCGACGACGGCAGCCGGGGTACGACGAGCGCGACCGGTGCCACCATCCAGCCCAGCAGCGAGCCGAAGGTGTTCGACATCAGGTCGTCCACGTCGGCGATCCGGTAGGGGCACGGGTAGTAGCCGAAGTTCCCGGTGTACTGCACCACTTCCACAGCCAGCGAGACACCGAGACCGATGGCGATGACGGCGAGCGGTCCCTTGCCGTAAGCCTTGCGCAGCACCACTCCCAGCGGCACGAACAACGCGACGTTGAACAACTGCTGCAGGAACGCCTGCGACCGCACCATCGCGACGATGCCCGAACGCCCATGTGCCGCCATGTTGTTGTTCATGTCGGTGACCCACTGGAACGGCACAGTGGACAGCATCTGGTCGCCCTGGCACACCTGCGACCGGTCGGGGAACGGCAGGAAGATCAACG
>JAVXWK010000131.1:0-6163 GCA_032230575.1 Pseudonocardiales bacterium
GTCGTCACCTATCGCACCGGCAGCGGGATGTGCGAGGTGCGCGACGCCGACGGTGTTCGTGACGTCCCCGGCAGCGTGTTCGACTTCCTGGAGCAGCGGCTGCGCGAGCGGCGGGTTCCCGGCACGACCCTGCCGTTCACCCTGACCGGTGGATACGTCGGCTACTTCGGGTACGAGCTCAAGGGAGAATGCGGTGGCCCGGTCCGCCACCGTGCCGAAACTCCGGACGCGGCCTGGATGTTCGCCGACCGGATCGTCGCGGTCGACCACCAGGAGGGGCTGACCTACCTGGTCGCCGTGCACGACTCGTCGACCCGGCGTGACGCCGAGGCCTGGCTGGACCGGACGGCGACCGTCCTCAGTGGACTTCGCCGGGCCGAGGATCTCCCGGTCGAACCGTGCCCGCCTCCTGACGCCGAGGAGTTCCTGGTCCGCGACCGCGACCAGTACCTGGCGGACATCGCGGAGTGCCAGCGGCAGCTGCGCCTGGGCGAGAGCTACGAGATCTGCCTGACGAACAAGCTGCACCTGCCGTTCCGCGACGACGACGCCGCCTTCTACCGGCGGCTGCGCCGGTCGAACCCGGCTCCTTACGCCGCGTTGCTGCGACTCGGCGACGTGACGGTGTTCTGCTCGTCGCCGGAACGCTTCCTGCGCGTCGAACGGGATCGCACGGTCACCAGCAAGCCGATCAAGGGCACCGCACCGCGAGACGCCGACCCGGTGCGCGACGCCGAGATCGCGGCCACGCTCGCGTCGAGTGCCAAGACGCAGGCCGAGAACCTGATGATCGTCGACCTGCTGCGCAACGACCTGGGCCGTGTGTGCGAGGTGGGCAGCATCGACGTCGACCCGTACCTGGCCGTCGAGAGCTACCAGACCGTGCACCAGCTGGTCTCCACCGTGCACGGCCGACTCAAGGACGGGGTCAGCGCGATGGACTGCGTCCGGCAGTGCTTCCCCGGCGGCTCGATGACCGGGGCGCCGAAGCTGCGCACCATGGAGATCATCGACGGCCTGGAGACGGAGGCCAGGGGCGTGTACTCCGGCACCCTCGGCTATTTCGGCCTCTCCGGCGGCGCCGACCTGAACATCGTGATCCGCACCGCGGTCCGCGTCGGTGACCGGTTGTCCATCGGTGCGGGCGGGGCGATCGTGCTCGACTCCGACGCCCAGGACGAGTACGAGGAGATGCTGCTCAAGGCGGCGGCGTCCCTGCGAGCCTGGCGTGCGCCAGCGGTGTCGGACGCGGGTGTGCAGCGATGAGCACCGACCGGCGGTGGTGGGACGACGACCAGTGGTCGCCGTCCGACGCGACCGGAATCGTGCGGGTCATCGACTCGTGGCTCGTGGACGAGGGCCGGGTGCGGGGATTCCCCCTGCACGCCAAGCGTTTCACCGAAGCCTGCTCGCGGTTCGCCGCACCCGCGACGGACGCGTTCCTGCGCGCGGTCGCCGAGTCGTTGCCCACGCAAGGCCGGTGGTTCCCCCGCGTCGAGCTCGTGGAGACCGGTTCCCGGTTGCGACTGCGGTGGTGGCAACGGCCCGCTCCCCCGCGCACCACGACCGTCCGGTTGTGGAACTCGGGCCCCGACCGCCGAAGCCTGCCCGCGGTCAAGGGCGTCGACCTGGACCACCTGACCGGCCTGCGCACCGCCGCGGCCGAGGCGGGAGCCGACGAGGCGCTGTTGCTCACGCCAGAAGGACATGTGCTCGAAGGATCCACGACGAGCATCGTCTGGTGGCGCGGTGACACGGTGTGCGGTCCGCCGCCCGGACCCGGCCTGCTCCCCGGGATCACCCGTGTCCTTCTCGGGGAGCTGGCCGGGCAGGTGGTTCCCGAGTCCGCCACCCCGGCCGAGCTGGCCGACGTTCCTGTGTGGACGGTGAACGCCCTGCACGGCATCCGGCCCGTCACCGACGGGCTGGGCCGGTTCCTCGACGAAGACGCGGTGATGGCCGAGCGCTGGCAGGCGCGCCTGGAGTCACTCGCCGTGCACCCCTGAAGGAGGTTCCCGATGTCGTCCGACTACGAGCGCGACCTGCTGGTCCAGCTGACCCGCCGCTGGGGGAAGCGGGTGGCCGTCAAGAAGGACGAGCTCGACCTGGACGGGCACTTCGACGCGGCGCTGCCGGACTTTCCCGAACACCTCGTGCCGGTGCTCGCGTTGCCAGGGGCCGAAAAACTCGACCGGGACGCCCGCGAGCGCATCCTGTCCGCGGCGTGGATCGCCTACAACGCCAAGACCGCGGCCATCGAGGACGAGATCATCCTGCCCGCGTGCCGGTTGATGCTCCAGGACCGGATCCCGGTCCGCAAGGACGACGTCGCCGTCGACGCGCTGCACCAGACGATCATCGACGAGCACTACCACATTCTCATGTGCCACAACGCTGTCGGCGTCACGCGACGGCGCCGGGACATGGCGGACGTGCGGTTCGCGCCGGACGTGTGGTCGGTCGTCCAAGGCCGCGAGAACGCTCGCGCCGGGCTGTCCGGGTTCGATCGAGATGTCGTCGACATCGCGTTCTCGCTCGCGGCGGAGACGACGATCAGCGGGTTCCTCTCGACGTTGTCGACGGCACAGGGGATCCAGCCGATGAACCGGATCACCACCGATCTGCACCGGCGGGACGAGAGCGGGCACGCGGTGGTGTTCCGCGAGCTGTGCGGGTCGCTCTACCGCGGCCTCGACGGCGGGCAGCGGCAGATGTTCCGCGAGGCGCTCGTCCAGGGCCTGACGGCGTTCCGGTCCGCCGACCTCGAGCCGTGGGTGGCGGTGGCGGCGCAGGGCGGGTTCGAGGTCGGCGCCGACCAGCTGCGCGAGTGGGCGGCGGCGCGGCCCGTGCCCCAACGCGACACCGGCCCGTTGCAGCTGCTGCTCGACGACCTGGGCATCGGCCACGACCTCGTCGCGACGTGAGGACGGGCCCGGTGGAGACGATGCCGGACTGGCGGACGCTCGTCGCCTGCCAGCAACCCCAGTGGCCCGACCAGGCCCGGCTCGACGCGGTGATCGACGACCTGGCGGCCTCGCCCGCGCTCGTCACACCCCGGGAGTGCGACACGCTCACCGCACGCCTCGCCAGGGTCGCGGAGGGAAGGGCGTTCCTGTTGCAGGGCGGCGACTGCGCCGAACGTCTCGACAGCGTCTCCGCGCAGGCGATCCGGCGCAAACTGCGCCTGCTGCAACAGATGTCCGTGATCCTCACGTCCGGCTCGGCGCTTCCCGTCGTCACCGTGGGCCGGATCGCCGGCCAGTACGCCAAGCCCCGGTCCCGGCCGGCCGAGACCGTCGACGGGCGGACGTTGCCGGTGTACCGGGGCGACGCGGTGAACGGCAGCGGCTTCACCGCCGCCGAGCGGCAGCCGGATCCGGCCCGGCTGCGTCGCGTGTACGACGCCTCGCGGTACACGTTGGACGTGCTGCGCACGAGCGGCGCGGAGTACTTCGCCAGTCACGAGGGTCTGCTGCTCGACTACGAGGAAGCACTGACCCGCCGGGACCGGCGCTCAGGCAGGCGTTACGCGACCAGCGGCCACCTGCTGTGGATCGGTGACCGCACAAGGCAGCTCGACGGCGCTCACGTCGCCTACTTCGCGACCGTCGACAACCCCGTCGCGGTGAAGCTGGGCCCGGCCACCACACCCGAGGACGCGCTGGCGCTGGCCGACCGCCTCGACCCCGGCCGCCGGCCGGGCAGGCTGACGTTCATCGTGCGCATGGGAGCCCGCCGGGTGCGGGACCTGCTGCCGGAGCTCGTGGAGAAGGTCAGCGCGTCGGGCTCGCCGGTGGTGTGGATGTGCGATCCCATGCACGGCAACACCTTCGAGGCACCTGGCCGGCGCAAGACCCGGCGGTTCGACGACATCCTCGCCGAGGTCGCGGGCTTCGTCGAGGTGCACCGGGCTCTGGGCACCCACGCGGGCGGCCTGCACGTGGAGATGGCCGGCGAGGACGTGACCGAGTGCGTCGGCTTCGGGCTGGGACTCGAGGACCTGCACCGCGACTACCAGTCGGCCTGCGACCCGCGCCTCAACCCCGCCCAGGCACTGGAGCTGGCCTTCCTGGTCGCCGACATGCTGCGATGAAGGGAACCTTCATCCACCTCACGTGGATGAAGGTTCCCTTCATCGTTCAGCGTGCGTACAGGGTGCCCTCCGACCAGATGTACTTGGTGCCGCCCCACTTGGCGGCCGACTCGACGTCCGGGAAGAAGCCCCGTCCCTCCAGATTCGCACTGGTGTTGCACAGCACGGGAATCCCGCTGATCTCCGCGTAGGCCTTGAGGATGCGCACGGTGGCGGTGTCCTGGGTGGACTTGATGGTCTGGAGCCTGGCGGTGCCGTCCAGGTGCACGATCGCCGGGACGCGACCGGCCCAGCCGGGACGCATGCGGTGCTCGAAGATCATGTAGGGATCGGGCGTGCCGGGCTCGAAGACCTCCGGCGCGCGGTCCTCCAGGCAGATGGGCGCGACGGGCCGGTAGGAGGCCCGGTTCTTGATGTCGTTGAGCCGGTCCTTCATCGCGGTGCTGGTCGCGGGGGCGATGATGCTGCGGTTGCCCAGAGCGCGCGGACCGAGCTCCGCGCGGCCGGACAGGACGACCACCGGTTCGTCTTCGGAATGCAGGAGAAGAGCCAGCTGCCGTTCGTCGCAGGGCTGTGCGCGCCACCCGTCGGGCAGTGTGCCGACGGTGATGTTCGGTCCACTGTAGACGTTCCACGCCAGCGCGGTCTGGCCGTGCCGGAACATCTCGCAGGCCGCTGTCCCGATCGCCGCACCCGCGTCGTTGGGGAAGGGCGGGATGAAGACGTCCCGGAAGACCCCGCTGGCCCGGATCGCGCTGTTCCACTTGATGTTCAGCGCGCAGCCGCCACCCATCACCAGGTTGTGGCCGCCGTCCGGGAAGCGGGTCCACACCGCCGACGTGAGCCGCTCCAGCAGGTTGTGGCCGAGGTAGGCCTGGTAGGTGGCGATGAGGTCCGCGTTGGACAGGCCCGGCAGCAGCTCGTCCCTGTTCGCGGCGACCTTGTCCCCCAGCACCCCCACCCTGTCGACGGTGATGTCGCGGAGCTCGGCCATGAGGTCGTCGAAGACCGCGAAGGCACCGGTCTCGACGGTGCCCTTGGCCGCGTAGGCCATGGCCTTTCCCGCGACCGAGAGGTGGTGGCGGATGGCCGGTTCCGACGACATGTCCTCGAACGGGCGCAGGTACGGCTCGAACCGCGCGCAGAAGGCCGCGAAGCTGCCGCCGAAGACCGGCATGAGGTTCTCGACGAACGTCACCTCACCGGCGCGCACCAGGTAGAGGCGCGGCGTGATGATGCCGTCCCAGACCAGGACGAACGCGTCCTCGCCCCTGGCGGCGAACGGACTTGAGCAGTACGTGCCGATGAGGTGGTTGGCGACGTGGTGGTAGCTGACGTAGTCGCCGAGCCCGTGACCGCTGAAGGTGTGCCGTCGCAGCGGATCGCCGCCAGAGCTCTCGACGTACGGCGCGGTCCGGAGCTGTACGGGCAGACCTCCGGCGTTCACGGCGACGGCGGGCTGGCCCGCGGCGTCTTTCGTGTACCAGCCGTCGACCACGAACTGGTCGATGTCGGACGGCGACAGACCCTCCGAGGCGAGGATCTCGGTCACGCGTTCCAGGTCTCCGAGAGCGCTGTACCGTTCACCGTTCCGCAGCTTCTCGATCTCGTGGCTGAAGAGAAGGCGGCCGTCCTCGATTACCGCGACCCCGCCGTCGTGTGATGCCTTGATTCCGCATATGCGCATTGGTCGGCCACACCTTTTCCGGATATGTGAGAAATCGTCTAACGGTGGTTCAGTCGTACCGGCAGCGATTCGAGCCCGCGAATGATCGTGCTGTTGCGCCACCTCAGCTCCCCGGGGTCGGCGGCGAGCCTCATGCCGGGAAACGCGTCGAGCAGGGCGCCGAACGCCACCTGCACCTCCACTCTGGCCAGCGCGGCTCCGAGGCAGTGGTGCACGCCGTGCCCGAACGCCAGATGGCCCGCGGCGGACCGGTGGACGTCCAGCGCGTGCGGATCCGCGAAGCGCTCCGGGTCGCGGTTGGCGGAGGAGATCGCCAGCACCACGAAGTCACCGGCCGGGATCTCGACGTCGCCGACGCGCACCGGCTCAGTGGCACAGCGGAA
>JAVXWK010000138.1:0-9498 GCA_032230575.1 Pseudonocardiales bacterium
CACATCGTGTAACCGGCCCGGCGCGCGTCCTCCGGCGAGTGGAAGAACGCGTCCCCCTTCATGCGCTTGTAGTACGGCGACTCTGGGGTGTGGAACATCATCGTCCGCGAGTTCGCCTTGATCGCGGGAGGCACCAGCACCGGCTCCTCCATGATCGACAGGCGGCCGACGACCGGCGGCTCGGAAACAACGACTCGCGAGCGCATCGTGAGCCAGGTCAGGAGCACGCCCGCCAGGAACGCGCCCGCGCACAGCAGGAACATCTGGATGAAGAAGCCGAACAACGCGAAGCTCCTAGTCCGAAGTGAAGTCCTCGTCGACCCGCAGGTCGGGGGCGGCGGCACGCAGGGCGTCGCTCAGCGCGCCCGCGCGCTCGGGGTCCGCCACGCGGGCAGAGGCGGTCAGGTGTCCTTTGTGGATGACGCCGGTGAACTCGGTGACGCCCTGGTCGAGCACCACCCCGAGCAAGCCGGAGACAACGCCGGAGGAGACCGGCATGCGCTCACCGGCGTTCGGGGTGATCATGTCGGTGATGCGGTAGGACGCGGTCAGCACGCGCACGGCGTCGACCACCTCCTGGCGTTCGGCAGCGGTGCCCGCGGTGCCGGCCAGCACGATCTCGGACGAGCGCACGGCGAACACCAGATGTCCGGGCTCGATCTCGGCCGCGGGACGGAACGCGGTGCCCACCGAGGCGAGCAGCATCGGCACGACTAGAGCGCCGAAGAAGACGCGCTGCGGTAACTGCACGCGCCTGACCTATCTCATTCGGCCGACTCCATGCCACCACCTGGAGCAGAACCCGCAGGACAACACGCCCGAATTCACTCGTTCGTGGAAATGATCACGGGCGAACCGGAAGCAACCAGCCGCCAGTCGGACCGCACGAAAGCAGCGGGATCCAGCACTCCCGCGGCCTTCACCCACTCGATCAGCAACTGCCGGATCTCCTGCCGCTGGTTGTGCAGCACGGGCGCCGACGCGATGTGCGGGAAGTCGCCGCCACCACCCTGCCGGTAGTTGTTCACGGCCACCGCGAACTCGACGGAGTCGCCAACCGGCTCCCCGTCGTAGGCCAGCCCGACGATCCGCGACCCGACCGGCGCGGCGATGTCGATGTCGTAGGTCAGCGGTGCCGACAACCCGTAGGCGATGTCGAAGTTGTAGTCCGGCACGTCAGCCGACACCTCGGCCGCCGAGAACGGCCCAGGACGAGAAACCTGCCGGAAGTACCGGGCCGACTCCTCCAGGAAGTCCCGCAGCTGCCCACCGGTCAACCGCACCCCGACCAGCGTGTTGTCGAACGGATACAGCCCGGCGACGTCCCTTATGGACACTTCGCCGGCCGGAATCGCCGCACCCCGGTTGAAAGGCGCGCACAACGACAACACCGGCAACGACGTCGACTTGGCCACCTCCAACGCCTGCACGTGGTTGATGAAACCCAGCGCCGGCGTGTCCTCGAACCGGGACCGGTCCGCCGACATCGCCCCGAGACAGGTGCCGATCCGCGCGTTGACGTAGTTGATGACCTTCGCGTGGTCGTGGCGCAGCAGCCGCGCGATCCGCGGATCCTCGGCCACCGACGAAGACGACAGCACCGACGACTGCGACGACGCCACGGACCACCGTCCGTCGAACTCCAGGTCGAACTCCATCACCGACAGCCGCTTGCCCCAGTACAACGGCTCGGTCAGCAGCACCGGCCGCCCGGTCACCTTGTTCAGCACGAACCGCTGCGGAATCTCCACGTGCGCATGCCCGACCAGCACCGCGTCGACACCGGGCACGGTCTCCGCGACCAGCTCCGCGCAGTTCTCCGGGAACGGCACCTGATCACCCAGGGACGACGAGAGATCCGCCCCGGAATGCGCCACCACGATCACCAGATCGGACTTGGACCGCACCTCCGGCACCCAGTGCAACGCCTGCTCGACCAGCCCGGGAAACGTCAGCAGCCCCTCGACGACAGCCCGGTCCCACACCGCGATACCGGGATTGGTCAGCCCCAGGATCCCGACCCGCAACGGCGGCCCACCCGTCCGCCACACCGTCTTGATCACGTACGGCTGGAACGCGGGCAGCCCGGTCGCGACATCCACCGCGTTCGCCGCCAGAAGCGGGAAGTCCAGCTGCCGCTCGAACGTCCGCAGCACCTCGAGCCCGTAGTTGAACTCGTGGTTCCCGACAGCCGCGGCCGTGTATCCGATCGCGTTCATCGCGGCCGCCATCGGATGCACCGCAGTGCGCGTGATCGGCTCGACGCGCGCGTAGTAGTAGGCCAGCGGCGTGCCCTGGATTGTGTCGCCGGCGTCGAGCAGCAACGTCCGATGCCGCCCCACGGCGTCTCGCACCCCAGAGACCAGCGTGGAGATCTTCGCGAGGCCGACGTCGTCGTGCGCGTAGTCGTCGAACTCGCGATCGCGGTAGTAGTCCCAGTTGAACAGGTTGCCGTGCAGGTCGGTGGACCCCATGACGGTCAGCGTGAACGTGCGCAGGCCGCTCACCTCCGTCAGTCGTCAGGCCTCAAACCGAACATAGCTGCTCACACTTGACGTAACCGCCAATCGTCCAAACGGTGGACGGCTCTCACAGGTGGTACACAGACTCCCCAGCCACCATGGAGGCCATGCGCACGATGAAAGCCGAACTCCGCAGGCCTGACGGGCAACCGGTGCGGGTGCTCGTGGTGGACGACGAGTCCACTCTGGCCGAGCTGATGACGATGGCGCTGCGCATGGAGAAGTGGGACGTCCGCACCGCCCTCGACGGCTCCACGGCGGTCAGGACCGCGCGCGAGTTCAAGCCGGACGCCGTCGTGCTCGACGTGATGCTGCCCGACTTCGACGGCTTCGAGGTGCTGCGCCGGATGCGCTCGGAGCAGCCGAACCTGCCGGTGCTCTTCCTCACCGCACGGGACGCCGTGGAGGACCGCATCGCCGGCCTCACCGCGGGCGGCGACGACTACGTGACGAAGCCGTTCTCACTCGAAGAGGTCGTGCTGCGGCTGCGTGCACTCATGCGGCGCACGGGCGTCACGGAGGAGGACGCGGGCGCACGGCTCGTCGTCGGCGATCTGCAGCTGAACGAGGACACGCGCGAGGTGACCCGCGCGGGCGAGCAGATCTCGTTGACCGCCACGGAGTTCGAGCTGCTGCGCTACCTGATGGCCAACCCGCGCCGCGTGCTGAGCAAGGCGCAGATCCTCGACCGCGTCTGGAGCTACGACTTCGGCGGCCAGGCCTACATCGTCGAGCTGTACATCTCCTACCTGCGCAAGAAGATCGACGCCGGCCGCGCACCCATGATCCACACGATGCGGGGCGCGGGCTATGTCCTCAAGCCTTCGACCTAAAACCCTGCGCGCCAAGCTGATCGTCGGCCAGATCGCGGTGATCGTGGCCCTTTCCGTGCTCACCGGAGTGGTCGCGGTGTTCGCGTTGCACGGCTTCCTCACCCACGACCTCGACCGCCAGATCAACGAGATCGTGCAGCCGCCGATCGGCCAGCGGGCGATGGGCATCAACGCGATGATCACCGACGGCAAGGTCGTCGGCACGATCGAGCTGCCGCACACGAGAACACGCCCGCTGACCGACCAGGAGGCCGGCACACTGGCCGCGCTCGGGCCGGGCGACCACACCGTGGACCTGGGCGAGAAGGGTGGCTACTTCCGGGTCGACGTCGGCCAGGAGCGGATCAAGGGACTGCCGTCGGGCCCTGTCGACGAACTCGTCTGGCAGATGATCTGGCTGCTCGTCGCCCTCACCGCGGCCGGTGTCGCCGCGGCCGCGCTCGTCGGCCAGCGGATCATCCGGCGAAGCCTGATCCCGCTCGACCGGGTCGCCGAGACCGCTGCCCGCGTGTCCGAGCTGAACCTGCGCGAAGGCGAGGTGGCACTGGCCGAGCGGGTCGCGGACACCGACCCGGACACCGAGGTCGGCAAGGTCGGCCTCGCGCTCAACCGAATGCTCGGCCACGTCGGCGAGGCGCTGAAAACCAGGCACGCCAGCGAAACCCGCGTCCGCCGGTTCGTCGCGGACGCCTCCCACGAGCTGCGCACGCCGCTCGCCGCGATCCGCGGTTACGCCGAGCTGACCAGGAGATCCGAAGAGGAGGTCCCGGATCAGATCGCGCACGCCATGAGCCGCGTCGAGTCCGAGGCCGTGCGGATGACGTCGCTGGTCGAGGACATGCTGCTGCTCGCCCGCCTCGACGACGGCCGCCCGCTGGAACGCGAGGAGGTGGATCTTTCGAGGCTCGTGCTGGACGTGGTCGGCGACGCCCGCATCTCCTCGCCGGACCACAGCTGGAAGATCGAGCTGCCGGAGGAACCCGTCACCGTCGAGGGTGATGTCCAGCGGCTGCACCAGGTCCTGGGCAACCTGCTCTCCAACGCCTGCACCCACACCCCGCCCGGCACCACGGTCACCACCAGCCTGAACGTCCACAATGGACGCGTCGATCTCACCGTCACCGACGACGGACCGGGCATCCCGCAGGGCCTGGAGGTGTTCGAACGGTTCGCGCGCGGCGACAGCAGCAGGTCACGCGCCGCCGGCAGCACGGGCCTGGGGCTGTCCATCGTGGCCGCCGTCGTCGGCGCGCATGATGGCGAGGTGTCCGTGCAGAGCGTCCCAGGGAAGACCGAATTCACCGTCTCGCTGCGGCTCTGAGGTCTCGCTCCACAGCAACGGCAGCAGGTCCGCACCCCGCCGGAACAGCCACGGGATCCCCTTCAGCAGCAGCCACGCGACGTGGTGCCACACCGTCAGCTCGCGCCCACCGGAGCACTCCAGGCTGACGTCGCCGATCGCGTGCCCGACCGCACGCAGCTCGGAAGCGAACGCCTGCGCGAGCATCCGGTGCCCCAGTTCGGACGGGTGCAGCCGGTCGACCGCCCACGTCTCCAGCTCGTACGCCCCTGGCAAGGTGTGCAGGTCGACGCACCGCACGCCGTGCCGTGCGGCCACGACGTCGACCACGCGGTTGTACTCGTCGATGCGTTCCTTGAGCACCCGCCGCAACCGTCCGGGCAGCTTGAACACGCGGCCCTGGTCGTGGAACCGCACGGTGACGACGGAGACGCCGGCCGCGGTCAGCTCGCGGCAGATCGCGTCCAGATCGGCGTGCATCTGCCGGACGGAGAAGTCGGACCGGAGCGTGTCGTTGACGCCCGCGATGACGATGGCCGCGCTGGGCTTGTCGCGCAGGGCCTGCGGCAGCTGAGTGCGTCTGACGTCGGCCAGCCGCGCGCCGGAGACGGCGTAGTTGCGGTAACCGTTGTCCGGGTAGGCGGACGAGAGGATCGGGCCGAAGCCGCGCCACCCGCCGGGAACGAGGTCTCCGATCCCGACCGCTGTCGAGTCACCGAGTAACACCAGCACACGACTCAGGATCAGCGTGCCCGGTGAGCTCGGAATGACCGTGTGGGAACGGTTCAGCGAAATGCTGGGTAAAGCGGGAGTTCGAGCACCTCAGCGCCGTAGCGGTCGGCCAGTGCGCCGATCACCGCGTCCGCGTGCGAGGCGACCGTCTTCTCGCCCAGGATCAGCGCGTCGGACCGCAACCGAACCCAGCGGCCCGCCAGCACGACGCTGCGCGGTGGTGCGTTGTCGACGGTCGGCATCGGCTTGGACAGCGCCCTCCAGGTCGCGAGCCACACCCACAGCAGCTGCGCTTCCAGCAGGCGCGGTAAGAGCACCGCGTCGTCGTCCATCTCCGGCCACACCGAGCCGACCTCGGCCCGCCACGCGGCGACCATGGCCTCGGACATGCCCGGCGGCAGCCCCCATCCGCACCAGCAGGACGGGAACGGCACCCGCAGCGCCGCGGCGTCGAACACGATGTCGCGGACGCAGCCGCCCTCGAAGTCGACGAACCGGACCCCGCGCGAGGTGACCAGGTGGTTGTCCGGACAGGACGTGGACGGGCTGAACGCACGGCGGCGCGAGGTGCTGAACGCTCGCGCGGCATCAGCGGCGAACTCGATGGCCTGCGGGGACGTCTCGACGCCCAGCGTGGTTCCCAGCAGCGTCGGTAACCCGGCGATGGCCGCGTGCACGTCGACCGCGATCGGGTCCTGGCAGCACTGCGCACCGGCCCGGCGCATCAACGCGTCGAAGTCCGCGTCACGACCGGCCGTCGTCGCGTGCAGGCGGCCCATCGCGTGTGCCCACGACAGCAGGCCACGTTCGGCAGCGCGCGCGTCCTTCGCGTGCAGCTTCTCGGACAACCTCGGTGCGCGACCGAGGTCCTCCAGCACGACCAGACGCGACGTCGCGTCGTGGGCGAAAAGCTCTGGCGTGGCGCGCTCTTCGGCGGGCAACGCGGTGAGGAGCTGGTGGCTGACGGCCTCGTGCGCCCACGGGTCGCGGTCGCCGGAACCGGCCGGATAGCGCTTCACCACCAGCGTGCGGGGCATCGAGAACGGCGACGCGGCGACTCTCACCCGGATCACGACGGAACGACCGGTACCCCCGAGAGCCTCGGGGTCAGCTAGACGCACCTGTGCGCCCAACCGCCTGGTCAGTACCCGCTCGGCCGCTTCGACAGCTTCGGCGATCTCAGGTGAGGTCGTGTCCGGAGGGCCCGCGGTGATCTCCACGCTCATCCCCTCCGACCCTACTCCCCTAAGTCCTCGAGCCGGACCGACGCTAATCCGGCCAGGCTGCGACTACCACCACTCGTTGATAACGGCTCGCGCTGTTTCCGGATCACCCCTTGGACAGTGGACGTGTGGAAACACCATCCGTTGCCCGCCGCCTGCGGATCAACAGAACGAGCGCCGCGGCGGCGACAATACCGATCAAGTTGATCCCCAGTTGGGCTACTGCCGGCCCCACTCTGTCCCACACTCCGAGAACTGCGGCCAAAGCCGCGTACCCGGCCGCCGGAACCGTGGTGACCGAGATGAACACGCCGACGAGTGCCGCCGACTTCGCGGACGTCATCGACAGCATGCCCGCCGCGCCCGCCAGCAACGCGACGATCAGCGAGAACGGCCCGAACTGGTAGACGAAGTCGACCTGGTGACCGTTGATCAAGGCGTCCTGGTCGAACAACCCGCCGAGCTCACCACACCACGTCAGCACGGACGTGATCACCATGGCCAGCGGGAAGCCGACACAGAGCGCGATCGATGCCCGTTTGACCAGGTCCCAGCGCTTCGCGACGAGCCCGACCGCGATGGCGGCGAGCGGACCGAACTCCGGCCCCACCACCATCGCGCCGACGATCGTCACCGGCGAGTTCGTCGCGACGCCCACCGCCGCCAGCAGGCAGGCGATCGTGAGGAAGGCCTGGAACGTCACGCTCGGCCGGGACTCCTCGCCCGACTTCGCGATCAGCTCCTCCCACACGATCACGTCCGAACCCTCGCCGGGCGCGTTCTCCTCGGCACGGTCGGCGGCGTCGGACAGCGAGGTGTCGATCGTCTCGATCGTCACGCCGCCGGTGTGGTCGATGTGGAGGTCGCAGAGCGCGACGACGATCTCGTCGACGGCCTCGCGTGCCACGTCGGCGGTGATCAGGTCGCCCTCGGGATCGATCGCCGCGCCACGCAGGACCACCAGATGGGTGGCGCCCGCGTGGTCGCGGAGGATCTTCGTGGCGGCCTCGGACTGGTCTGCCGGGCAGACCACCCGCAGCCGGAGCATCAGCCCTTCTGCTCAGGCTTGGCGTCGACGCCGGCTTCCTTGCGCTGCTGCGGCGTGATCGGCGCCGGAGCCGCGGTCAGCGGGTCGTAGCCGCCACCGGACTTCGGGAACGCGATCACCTCGCGGATCGAGTCGGCCCCGGCGAGCAGCATGCAGAGGCGGTCCCAGCCGAGCGCGATGCCACCGTGGGGCGGCGCGCCGAACTTGAACGCGTCGAGCAGGAAGCCGAACTTCTCCTGCGCCTCCTCGGCACCGATGCCCATGACGTTGAACGCACGCTGCTGCACGTCCGCGCGGTGGATACGAATCGAGCCACCACCGAGCTCGTTGCCGTTGAGGATCACGTCGTAGGCGTAGGCCAGCGCCTCGCCCGGCTTCTCCTCGAAGGTGTCGATCCACTCCGGGGTCGGCGAGGTGAACGCGTGGTGCAGCGCCGTCCAGTTGCTGCCGCCGACCGCGACGTCGCCGGCCTCGAGCTTGTCGACCGACTCGAACATCGGGAAGTCGACGACCCAGCCGAACGCCCAGGCGTTCTCGTCGATCAGGCCGACGCGGTGCGCGATCTCCACGCGGGCCGCGCCGAGCAGGGCACGCGCGTCACGCGGGTCGCCCGCGCCGAAGAAGATGCAGTCGCCCGCGTTGGCGCCGACGGCCTTCGCGAGACCCTCGCGCTCGGTGTCGGTGAGGTTCTTCGCGACCGGGCCGCCCAGCGTGCCGTCCTCCTGGACCAGCACGTACGCGAGGCCCTTGTGGCCGCGCTGCTTGGCGAACTCCTGCCACGCGTCGAGCGTGCGGCGGGGCTGCGACGCACCACCGGGCATGACGACCGCACCGACGTACGGCGCCTGGAACACGCGGAACGTCGTGTCCTTGAAGTACTCCGTCAGGTCGGTGAGCTCGAGCTCGAAGCGCAGGTCCGGCTTGTCCGAGCCGTACTTCGCCATCGCGTCGGCGTAGGAGATCCGACGGAACGGCAGCGGCAGCTCGACGCCCTTGGTCTCCTTCCAGATCGCGGCCAGCAGCTTCTCGGTGAGCGCGATGACGTCGTCCTGCTCGACGAAGCTCATCTCGACGTCGAGCTGGGTGAACTCCGGCTGCCTGTCGGCGCGGAAGTCCTCGTCGCGGTAGCAGCGCGCGATCTGGTAGTAGCGCTCCATGCCACCGACCATCAGCAGCTGCTTGAACAGCTGCGGCGACTGCGGCAGGGCGTACCAGCTGCCCGGACGCAGCCGCGCGGGCACCAGGAAGTCGCGCGCGCCCTCGGGCGTGGAGCGGGTCAGGGTCGGCGTCTCGATCTCGACGAACTTCTCGCCGTGGAGAACCTCTCGCGCGATCCGGCTGACCTCGCTGCGCAGCCGGATGGCCTTGGCCGGGCCCTCCCGGCGAAGGTCGAGGTAGCGGTGCTTGAGGCGGGCCTCCTCGCCCGGCTCGGTGTCGCTCTCGACCTGGAACGGCAGCGGCGCGGCCTCGTTGAGGACCTCGAGCTCGGTCACGTAGACCTCGATCGCGCCCGTGGCCAGGTCGGGGTTCTCGCTGCCGTCGGGCCGCTTGCTCACGTCGCCGGTGACCTTGATGACGTACTCGCTGCGCAGCCGGTGCGCGCGCTCGGCCATCTCGCCCTCGCGGAACACGACCTGGGCGACACCGGACGCGTCGCGGAGGTCGATGAAGATGACACCGCCGTGATCACGCCGGCGAGCGACCCACCCGGTGAGGGTGACGGACTGCCCGGCGTGCTCGGCCCGGAGTGATCCGGCCTCGTGCGTGCGCAACACGGTGGTGGCTCCTTGTA
The DNA here is from genome assembly GCA_032230575.1 of Pseudonocardiales bacterium. Lineage (GTDB taxonomy): Bacteria > Actinomycetota > Actinomycetes > Mycobacteriales > Pseudonocardiaceae > Lentzea. The sequence continues at coordinate 9,451 of JAVXWK010000138.1, forward strand.
GACGAAGTCAGCTGTACCGTCAAGGCTAGCCAACGGCACCGACAGAAT
>JAVXWK010000156.1:0-15843 GCA_032230575.1 Pseudonocardiales bacterium
CGCGAGGAGTACGGCAAGTTCGACACCGACCGCGCCCGTGAGCTGCTCGGCACCCTCGGTATCGAGCACCTGGCAGACCGTCTCTACGGCACTTTGAGCGAGGGCGAGCGCAAGCGCACGCTGATCGCCCGTGCACTCATGACCGACCCCGAGATGCTGCTGCTCGACGAGCCCGCCGCAGGTCTTGACCTGGGCGGACGTGAGGATCTGGTGGCGAAGCTGTCGGAGTTGGCGATGGACCCGGACGCGCCCGCGATGGTGCTGGTGACGCACCACGTCGAGGAGATCCCGCCGGGCTTCACGCACGCGCTGCTGCTCCGCGAGGGCTCAGTCGTCGCTCAAGGCCTGCTCGACGACGTCCTCACTGAGGAAAACCTCTCAAAGACGTTCGGTCAGGACCTCGAACTGCAAAAGTCGGGGGAGCGGTTCTTCGCCCGCCGGAAGGTCTGACAAGCTACCGCTAAGTAACGTGACGTCTGCGCGCCCGAGTTGCGAGTTCGCGACGGCCGACAAAGGGCGGAACGAGCCGCCGTCTGCGGAGCAGCGGCAAAGGAGGCACAGTGGCTGAGTTCGTGAGGCTGGAAGTCGAGGACGGGATCGGCACGATCCGGCTGGATCGGCCGCCGATGAACGCCCTGAACCGGCAGGTGCAGACCGAGCTCCAGGCCGCCGCCAAGGAGGCCTCCGAGCGTTCCGACGTCTACGCGGTCATCGTCTACGGCGGCGAGAAGGTCTTCGCGGCCGGCGCCGACGTCAAGGAGTTCGCGCAGATCTCCCACGCCGAGATGACGCTGCGGGCCAAGGTCCTGTCGGACGCACTCGGTGCGCTCGCGTCGGTGCCGAAGCCGACCGTCGCCGCGATCACCGGCTACGCGCTGGGTGGCGGGTTCGAGGTCGCGCTGGGCTGCGATCGCCGCATCGCCGGTGACAACGCCAAGGTCGGCCAGCCCGAGATCCTGCTCGGCCTGATCCCCGGCGGTGGCGGCACGCAGCGCCTCGCCCGGTTGATCGGCCCGTCCAGGACCAAGGACCTGCTGTACACCGGCCGGTTCGTCGGCGCCCAGGAGGCGCTCGAGATCGGCATGGTCGACGAGGTCGTCGCGCCGGACGACGTGTACGCCGCGGCCGTTCGCTGGGCCAAGCAGTTCGTCAACGGACCGGTGCTGGCGCTGGCCGCCACGAAGGCCGCTGTGGTCGGCGGCCTCGACACCGACCTGGAGTCGGGCCTGAAGTTGGAGAGCCACCTCTTCGCGGCTCTGTTCGCGACCGAGGACAAGAAGGCGGGCGTCGAGTCGTTCATCGAGAACGGGCCCGGGAAGGCGAAGTTCAGTGGCAACTGATCCGGCACCCAACCCGCACGCGACCGCGGAAGAGGTCGAGGCGGCCTACAAGGACACCAAGCTCGCGCAGGTGCTCTACCACGACTGGGAAGCGGGCACCTACGACGAGAAGTGGTCGATCTCCTACGACGACCGCTGCATCACCTACGCGACGGACCGGTTCCGTGCGGCCGCCGGTGACGTCGGCCCGTACGAGCACGCGCTGGAGCTGGGCTGCGGCACCGGTTTCTTCCTGCTGAACCTGATGCAGGGCGACGTGATCAAGAAGGGCTCGGTCACCGACCTCTCGCCCGGCATGGTCGAGGTCGCGCTGCGCAACGCCGAGCACCTCGGTCTCGACGTGGACGGCCGCGTTGCCGACGCCGAGCGGATCCCGTACGACGACAACACGTTCGACCTGGTCGTCGGCCACGCGGTGCTGCACCACATCCCCGATGTGGAGGCGGCGATGCGCGAGGTGCTGCGCGTGCTGAAGCCCGGCGGGAAGTTCGTGTTCGCGGGCGACCCCACGAACATCGGCAACTTCTACGCGCGCAAGCTCGGCCAGGCGACGTGGTGGCTGACCACCAACGTCACCAAGGCCCTTCCGCTGCTGGGATCCTGGCGCCGTCCGCAGGAGGAGCTCGACGAGTCTTCTCGTGCCGCGGCCTTGGAAGCCGTCGTCGACCTGCACACGTTCGACCCGGATCAGCTCGAGGCGACGGCTCGGCGTGCGGGTGCGGTTGGCGTGCGCGCGGTGACGGACGAGCTGTCGGCCGCGCTGTTCGGCTGGCCGGTGCGCACGTTCGAGGCCGCCGTGCCGCGCGAGAAGCTGGGCTTCGGCTGGGCGATGTTCGCCTACCGCACCTGGCAGAACCTCACGTGGGTCGACCAGAACGTCTTCGCGAAGGTGCTGCCGCGCGAGGTGTTCTACAACGTGTCGGTCACCGGCAAGAAGTCCTCCTGAGTTGGGGTACGCGTTCACCTCGTCCGACGTGGCGTTCCTGCGGTCTTCCGCCGGAATCGCCGCGGTGGCCGAGGTGGACGCGTTGCCCTTCACCGACTCCTCCCGGTTGCACGACGTAGGCGTCGCCCGCAAGCTGCTGGGCGCTTCTTTCGCCCCGGTCGTGGAAACCGTGCTGCTGCGTCGTCGTGCAGTGTCCAAACTGGACTCCGCTGGCGGCTGGCTCTTCACCGACGACGCTCTCCAGCAGGCCACCGCTTCCGCTGTTGCACGGCATCGCGCCTCGCGGTTCGTTGGCAGGGATGTCCACGACGTCACCTGCTCGATCGGCGCGGACCTGTTCGCCTTGAGCTCGGTCGCTTCCCGGTGCATCGGCTCGGATCTCGATCCGGTCCGGCTTGCCATGGCGCGCAACAACGTTCCCGGTCAGCTGGTCGTCCAAGCCGATGCGTTGCGGCCTGTCTCGCGCGCTGGAGCCGTCACCGCGGACCCGGCTCGGCGCGACTCGTCCGGCCGTCGCAAGTGGCATCCGCAGGATTTCGTGCCGCCGTTGGACGAGCTGTCTTCGATCTACTCCCACGTCGATCTCGCGGTGAAGTGCGCGCCCGGCATCGACTTCGCGGTCGCGCCCTGGGCCGACGAGGTCGAGCTGGTGTCCTTGGACGGCGCGGTTCGGGAAGCCTGCCTGTGGACGCGAGGCCTTGCCACGCCAGGGGTTTCGCGCCGCGCTTCGGTTCTCCACGGTGCTTCCTCGTGGACGATCACCGACGCCGAACCTGACGACTGCCCCGTCGCTCCGCCCGGTCAGTGGCTCATCGACCCGGACGGCGCTGTCGTGCGCGCAGGTCTCGTCCGCCACTACGCGGCCCGTCACGGCCTGTGGCAGCTCGACGAACGCATCGCCTATCTCAGCGGAGACAAGCCGCCGCAGGGCATCCGGGCGTTTCGAGTTCTGGAACACGGCCACTACACCGAGAAGGCGCTCAAGTCGCTGCTTTCTTCGCGTGGTGTCGGCCGGCTGGAGATCCTGGTGCGCGGCCTGGACGTCGACCCGAACACCCTGCGCAAGCGCCTGAGGCTCTCCGGCCCTGACGAGGCCACGGTGGTGCTGACCAGGATCGGGTCGAAGCCGGTCATGGTGCTGTGTCAGGCCGAGCGCACGTGAGTGCTGTGTCAGGCGCCCTGAAGCGCGCTCAGCATCAGATCCAGCCGGGCCTCGTGGTGAGCCGGTCGTAGCCGGTGCCCGTGCGTGAGCGTCGCGATCCCGTGCAGTGAGCTCCAGAACACCTCGGTCAGCGTCTCCAGATCCCGTTCTCCCGCAACAGGTTCCACCGCCGCGACCAGCTCGCCGAACGCGTCCCGCAGCTCCTGCGGCACCTCGTCCGTGCCGAACGGGATGTCGACCTGCTGCACGAACATCGCGTCGTACAGCGCGGGCCTCTTCCCGGCGAACTCCAGGTACGCCTCCGCGGCGGCTTTCAGCCGTGATTCCCCTTGCACGGGACGGGCTTTGCGCATCAGCCGCGCCAGCTCCCCGCACCCCTGGATCGCCACCGCGCGCACGATCGCGTCCTTGCCCTTGAAGTGGCTGTAGAGCACCGGCTGGCTGTACTCGACCTTCTCGGCGAGCCGCCGCGTCGTGACCGCCTCCCAGCCTTCCGCCTCAGCCAGCTCGCGGGCAGCGTCGATGATCAGCTGGTGCCGTTCCGCGCGTTCACGCTCGCGCCGGTTCTGGATGGTCACGGCTTGAATCTAGCATCGCTAGACATCCGAGCGCGACTAGTGTTAGCGTCGCTCCATTAGCTAGCAACGCTAGAACTTCTCGGAGGACATCATGCGTCTGAACACGGTCATGGCCTGGCTCGTCGTGCTGGCCGGTTTCTACTTCGGCCTGGGCTACCTGCTCAACGGCGACGGCGCGGCCGCGGGCTTCGGCATCGTCGACCCGGCCGGCTACTACGTCGTGAAGGGCGTGCGAGACGTCGCCTACGCCCTGACGGCCCTGATCCTGCTGCTGCTGAAGCAACGCCGAGCGCTCGGCTGGGTGGTCCTTGCCGACGCGATCATCCCGATCGGCGACTGCCTGGCCGTGATGACGCACGGCGGCACAGTGGGCTACGCGCTGGCGGTGCACGGCTCGGCGGCCGTGCTGGTGCTGCTCACCGCCGGCCTGCTGCTCCGGGAGCCAACGCCCGCACAGCCCCAGCCAGCTCCGAGTCGTTGATCTCACCGAGCAGCAACCCGGTCAGCACGTGGAACGCCCGCCGCAGCTCGTCCGGATGCGTCGACAACACGAGCGTCCCGGTGAACACGGAGGCGTCGGCAAGGTCGTCCAGCCCGCGCCCCTGCACCGCGTTGACACCCTGCTCGAGGCACCGCAACGACATCACCTGGTCGCGCATGTTGTTGATCATGTAGACCGCCTGCCACGAACGACCGCGCTCGATGGAGGACCGCGCGTGCAGCGCGTACAACCAAGCGAGCCCGATCAGCTCGGCCCGGTCCGGCTGAGCGGAGTGCGGGATCTCGTTGGCCTCGCCGAACAGCAGGCGGAACGTCGGCCCGGTCGCGCCGAACTCCGTCGAAGGCCAGAAGGCGATGTCGACCTGGAGCGTCGACCGCATCAGGAAGACCCGGAAGAGGATCGGCCCGCGCCGCACGTCGAGGTGGCTGACCGCGCCGCACGCGTACATCAGCGCGGTCCAGTCGGTCACCACGGCGTCGATCTCGCGATCCACCGAGAGAGCGAAGTCGATGTCCGACCAGCGATCTTCTCTGCCCACGGCCGCCGATCCGGTCAGCGCCGCCCCGATCACCCGCGGGTCGGTGTCGGCGGCGTTGACCAGGTCACGACGCAGCTGATCGCGTTCCGAGACGGTGAACACCACCCCACACTATTGGCCGAGGCGCGAAGGATCGACGCGGGCGCAGTGTTCTGCAAGATCACCAGAACCCGCACGGACGAAGAACCACGCAGGGGACGCCAATCCCTTACGTGAGCAACCCCAGCCGTTGCGCCTCCGAAAGCGCCTGAGCCCGGTTGTGCACGCGGAGCTTGAAGAACAGCTGCCGTTGCTCCGACTCCACGGTCTTCACCGCGATCCCCAACGCCGAAGCCGTCTGCCGCACCGACTCCCCGCGAGCGATCGACGCCAGGATGTCGTTCTCCCGATGCGTGAGCCGGGGAACGTTGTCCGGCATGGCCACCCCGCGGCCATGCGTCCGCACGAGCCCAAGCCGCGCCACTACCGCGGCAGCCTGCACCCGGCTCTGCACGCCGAGCTTCGCGAAGATCCGCCGCTTGTAGTTGACCACTGTGTGCGGCGAGAGCTGCAACGCCGACGCGACCAGCACAGCCGACAGTCCGGAGCAGACGTACGCGAGCACTTCCATCTCGCGGTCGGTCAACGCTCCTGGCCCGACACGGCGCAGCGAAGTCAGCGGTATGTGCTCCAAAGAGGCGCGCAGCGAGGCCAGCCCGCACGTCGGGCACAGCGGTACGAGTGGAAAGTCCGGTACGAATTCCGGTGGAAGCTGCCCCACCACGACGTCCGGTGGGCGCAGACGACACAACAGCACCAGGTCTTCCAAGGTGCAGGCCGTACCCACGACGAGCCAGCCGGGCAGGGCATCGAGCCAGGTGGCGACGGCGTCGGAGGTGAGCAGGTCCGACGAGTGCACTGCGATCCTCGTTGACCGCACGCAGTTGGGCATGGCGGCGCCTCACGCTCAGAGCGAGGCGGCGGCGCTTGGGCTTACGTCACAAGATAGGACGTGGGTGGTTCCTGCCGCCAGCACGGCACGAACCACCCACGTTCGACGAACTAGCCCAGTGCCACGGCAAAAACATGCAGGTCGACATCATCTGGCAGCACGATGCTCGCCAGCGTCTTGCCTTCCGGTGCCGCGTACGTCTTCGTTGCGAAGATGTGCGTCGCCACCTTTTCGTTGCCGCCACCGGACTGGTTGCGGTAAGGCGTGTTCGCGATGATCACGTTGCCGTAGCTCGGAGTTGCTCCGCCACCGCCCAGCGTCCAGTCGCTGAAGCCGATTTCAACGGTCGCGGTGGTGCCGTCCGTGAACGTCACGACCGCGGGACGGGTGCGGGCACCGTTCGTGGCCGAACCGAGGAAGGCCAGCCGGGTGCCCGACAGGGCAAGCGTTTGCTTCGCCGCGGTGGCGTTGTCGGGGCGTCCGGGAGGTGACGCGGGCCAGGTGTAGGACAAGCCGTCCACCGTGCCCGAACCGCCGGGCGACAGGCCCGCGGTCGCGAGAGCCTGACGCGAGTAGCTGTACCCGCCGCCGTCGAAGTCGCCCTCGCCGGTCGCGTCGTCGGAGGCGCCGACGTTGTTCACGGCGGCGAGCATGCTGCCCGCCGGCGCGACCTTCACCGTCTTCGGCAGCACGACGGGCTTCGCGGCGCCTTCGACGGTCACCGTGACGGTGAAGTCGTAGAAACCGTCCTGCGCCGAGGGTTGCGGGGTCAGGACGAACTCGCCGGGCACGGTTCCGGTGACGGGCGAGACCGGGATCTGCGGCGAACCGTCGACCTTGAACGTCGCCTTCGGGTCACCGTCGTACAGCTTGACCGCGTTGACCTTCACCGTGGTCGGCTTGCCCTGCTCCGCGACGAGGTCACGCGGCTCGACGGTCAGGTAGTACGGCTGGTCGTGCTTGATCGGCTGCTCGCCCTCGCGGAACGACGGCGGTGCATCCGTTGCACCGCTGCCCCAGGAGGAAGGCGTCCTGCCGAGCACGAAGTCGAGCTTGCCGCCGTGCTCCACGAACGACTCGGGCAGCCAGGTCTTGGTCGTAGCCCGGCCGTTGACCTTCAGCGACTGCACGTACTTCGTGGCGGTGTTGGCGGCAGGCGCGTTGATCGTGATGTCCTTGCCACCGCCGCGGTTGATCTTCACCGACGTGAACAGGGGGCTGCTCAGCACCAGCTCGGCGCGCGACGGCACCTGCGGGTAGATGCCCATCGAGGTGAAGACGAACCACGACGACATCGCGCCGAGGTCGTCGTTGCCGGGGATGCCGCCGGGGGCGTTCTTCCACAGCGTGCCGATCGTCTCGCGCAGGGTTTCCTGCGTCTTGGCCGGCTGGCCCGTGTAGTTGTAGAGCCACGGGACGTTGATCGACGGCTCGTTGTCCAGTTCGGACTTCGCGCCGCCCTTGCCCGTCAGAGCCCAGCTGCCGTCGGCGTTGTGGAAGAAGTCGTCGAGCCGCTTGTTCGCGCGTTCCTTGCCGCCCAACGACTCCACGAGCCCGGCGACGTTGTGCGTGACCATCCAGGTGTACTGGGCACTGCTTCCCTCGACGAACCCGTTGCCGGTGTCGGGCGTGAAGTCCTTGACCCACGTGCCGTCGGCGTCGCGGTTGCGGATGTACCCGCCGGTGGAGTCCGCGACCGGGTCGAAGTTGTTCTGCCACCACTGCGCGCGCTCGGCGAACGCCTTCGCGGTCTTGCGGTCACCGGTGCGCTCGGCCAGCTGGCTGATCGCGAAGTCCGCCGCGGAGATCTCCAGGGTCTCCGCCGCGCCGCCCCACGCGTTGGACACGGACGGCATGTACTTGTGCTGCAGGTACTTGTCGAGGGACGGCCGCTGCCCGACCGACATCACGGCCCAGCCGTCCTTTCTCAGGTCCTGCGCCGTGGGCACGGTCGCGGCCTTGACCAAACTCCGAAGCGACGACTTGATGTCGTACTTGTCGCCGCCGAACGCCGAGATGGCCGCGAGAGCGATGGGTGCCGGGTCGCCGTTCATCACGTGCGTGCCGCCGCCGTTGTGCGTCCAGCGGTCCCACACGCCGTTGTTCTGGTCGGACTGGTTGAGCAGCGACTGCGCGATGTCGGACCCGATCTGCGGTTCCAGCAACGTGACGAGCTGCAGCTGTGAGCGGTAGATGTCCCAGCCGGAGAACGTGCCGTACTGGGCCTTCTGCCTCCGCTTGTCGATCTTGTGCGCTTTGCCGTCGAACCCGGCGTACTCGCCGTTGACGTCGCTGAAGAGGTTGGGGTGCAACAACGCGTGGTACAGCGCGGTGTAGAACTTGGTCCGCTCGTCATCGGAGCCGCCGCCGACCTCGATGCGCTTGAGCTGCTTCTGCCACGCGATGTACGCGTTGTCCCTCATGTCCTCAATGGACTGGCCCTTGTTCTCGGCCTGCAGGTTCTGCTTGGCGTTGTCGAGGCTGACGTACGAGATGCCGACCTTGACGTTCACCTGCGAGCCGGGCGCGAAGCCGAGGTAGGCGCCGGAACCCTTGCCGAGCACCGGCCAGCCGTTCGTGCCGTACGTCGTGCCGCCCTGGGCAGACGTGCTTCCGGGCGTGACAACGTTGTCTTGATACGTGCCGACCTCGGTGAAATCCTGGTCGAACTCCGCCACGAAGTGCAGCGTGTAGTAGCTGCGGCGGCCGACCTGGTTGATGTAGCCGCAGAAGTTGCCGGCCGTGACCGAGCCCGTGATCGTGCGCTTGGCCTTGTCGATCGACGTGACCGCGTCACTGCTGCCGACCTGCGACTTGGAGGTGTTGATCAGCACCGTCGCGGGCTTGTCGGCGGGGAAGCTGAAGCGTGCGGCACCGGTGCGTTCGGTGGCGGACAGCTCGGCCTTGGCACCGGACTTCAAAGTCACGTCGTAGCGGCCGGGCTTGGCCACCTCGTCGGCGTGCGCGAACTCGCTGGTGTAGACGGCATCCGTCGCGTCCGTGGTCGGCGAGGTCGTGACAGTCCCGACGTGCGGGAAGATCGGGATGTCACCACTGCCGCCCGCGCACCCGGTACCGGACATGTGGGTGAGGCTGAAGCCGCGGATCTTCGTTGCGTCGTACCGATAACCGCCGGGCGCCGCGGCGCGCAGGGTGTTGCCGCGACTCGCCTCGGGGCTGAAGGAGAACATGCCGAACGGCACGACCGCGCCGGGAAAGGTGTTCCCGAGGTTGGTCGTGCCGATGAACGGGTTCACGTGCGCCGCGGGATCCGGCACCACCTGAATCTGGGGCTGTGCGGAGGCAGGGACCACTCCGAATGTCATGGCCACCGCCACCGCAGCTGTCATGAGGACTCTTCGCTGCATGGACGCGGACCCTACTTATCGTGCCCGTGCAACCCCAGAGAGCGACGTGAAGTTGTCGTCAAACGGACAAGCGCTGCTCCATGAAGGCCCTCAGCGCAGGCCAATCGGTGTCTTCCGCGACCTCGACCTGGTGGTTTCCCTCGACCAGAGCGCCGTCGTCGTCGATGTCGAGCAGGTGGGTCTTGAGCTTGAGCGTGCCGGGAATGATCGCCTCGGCCACCGCCACGGCGTCGTGGATCAGGATGCCCTCCTCGCGCTGGGAGAGGTTCTGCTCGGAGTGCCGCGCGAGGTACGCCCGGTAGGTGCCGGTGAGGTTGCTCAGCACGGGGTCGACGTTCGCGAGGAACTCCGTGTCCGCGATGCACCGCTGGGTGAGGTTGAGCGGCACGATGATCGGGTTGCTCTTGCGGATCACCGTTCGCGCGGCCTCGGCGTCGGCCCAGAAGTTGAACTCGGCCCGCTCGGTCATGTTGCCGAGGCCGAGCCCGCCACCCATGACGATCAGCCGCGGGAACGTGATGCCCGCGTCGAGCGCTTTGGCGACGTTCGTCAACGGTCCGATCGCGGCGACCACGGTGTCCGGCGTCAGGTTGTCCGCGAAGAACCGTATCGGGTCGTCCCCGTAGAGCCCCTTCTCGTTCTGCGGCAACGTGTGCGCCTGCCCACCGAGGCCGTCCTCCCCGTGCACGTCCGCCGCACCGCCAGGCCCTGTGCACCCCTTGACCACGGGCACGTCGGTGCGGCCGAGGTACGCGAGCAGGCCCAGGGCGTTGCGGGTGGTGAGGTCGAGCGCGACGTTGCCGAACACCGTGGTGAGGCCTTTCAGCTCCACCTCGGGGCTGCGGGCGGCCAGCGCGATCGCGAAGGCGTCGTCCACGCCGGGGTCGGTGTCGATGATCAGAGGGATCGCCATGCCCCTAGCCTGCCCGAGACTCGGCCCCCACCTCGGCGACGTCCCACGCGACGTTGCGCAGACCAGGCCGTTCGAGATACCCCTCGTCGCGCATCTTCGCGTGGTAGCGACGGGCATCGTCCTCGTTGTCGAACACCTGGATCGCGTGACCGTCTTGCGTCCACGTCCCGTGCACGAACCCCGGCGTCCCGACCTTGCTCGACGCCATCAGCGGCACCTGCGCACGCCACTCGTCGTGCATTTCCGGGCTGAGCTCCCACACACCAATGACCGCCCACATGTGACGAGACTTTAAAGTGCTTTTCATGACTTCGATGTGGGGCGCTCCGGTGTGGACTCGGTGGGCCAGGTCGCGCCGCGACCCGCAGCAGGCCCGCTTCCTCACGCTCGCCTCGCTGCGCTGGGTCCTGCGTCACCGCGCCTACACCCCCTGGTACCTGGTGCGGTACTGGCGGCTGCTCAAGTTCCGCCTGCTCAACCCCCACGTGGTGCTGCGCGGCATGGTCTTCTTCGGCAAGCGGGTCGACGTCATGGCGCGGCCGGGTTACGGGCGGCTCGAGATCGGGCGCTGGGTGCACATCGGCGACGGCAACGCCATCCGGTGCCACGAGGGCTCGCTGCGCATCGGCGACAAGGTCGTGTTCGGCAAGGACAACACGGTCAACTGCTACCTGGACATCGAGATCGGGGCGTCGTCGCTGGTCGCGGACTGGGTCTACATCTGCGACTTCGACCACAAGACCGAGGACATCACGCTGCCGATCAAGGACCAGGGCATCGTGAAGTCGCCGGTGCGGATCGGGCCGGACTGCTGGCTCGGCGCCAAGGTGACCGTGCTGCGCGGAACCCGTGTCGGTCGAGGGTGTGTGCTGGGCGCCCACGCGGTGGTGCGTGGCGAGGTGCCGGACTTCAAGATCGCGGTCGGGATGCCGGCGCGGGTCGTGCGGGATCGGCGCGCCGACTACGAGGCGGACGCTCAGCGGCGCGCCGACATCGCGGACATGGCCCGCAAGGCCAAGGACGCGCTGGCTAAGCGAACGGAAGAAGCTGCGGACGCTTAGGCCGGAAGCCATCGCCCGGCTGGCGTCCGATCAGCTTGTTGCGCGAGCGCGAGTACGCGACGGGCAGCACCTGGTCGCGCAGCCAGCGCACGTGGTCCCACAGCGATGCGGGCGCGGCCATGCCGACCAGCGGCGCCATCCACGCCGGATCGAACGGGATGTCCAGCGCCGACAGCACATGACCGGCCAGACGCCGATGCCCCAGCGACGACAGATGCAGGCGATCCGGGCCGAAGAAGCGCGAGTCCTGCACGCATTCGTCGTCCCACACGTCGATCAAAATCGCGCCATAACGCACGGCAGCGACACGCATGGCGTCGTTCAACGCCTCGATGCGCGGCCGCATGCGCCAGCCGAAGGGCATGCGCTGCGAGACGTCGCTCAACGTGAAGACGGCGACCGTAGGCGCGAACGACGTCACGGCGCGCACCATCGCATCGACGCGGCGCGCGATCTGGGCCGCTGACGCGCCGGACATCACGTCGTTTCCGCCGCCGAACAGCACGACCAGGTCGGGCTGCAACGACTCCGCGGACGGGACCTGCTCCACCAGCATCTGGTCGAGCCGACGGCCGCGCACGCCCAGATTGGCGTAGCGGAAACCCGGCTCGTCCAGCACGGACGCGACGCGGTCCGCCCAGCCGCGGTACCGGCCGTCGGGAAGCAGGTCGTCCAGGCCCTCGGTGCAGCTGTCCCCGAGCGCCACGAAGCGTTGGTATTTCATTCAGTCCTCGGTCACCTGTCGTTAACGGGACCGGCGACTGTACCAAGATCAAGTGAACAGGTTGCCCGTAGCGATCTTGGGACGTCCCAGCACACGCGGTTCGCGCACTTCCGCGGCCGCGTAAACCGCGGCGGTGCCGGCCGCGATCGACGCCCAGTCGAAGTCGGTCGCCAACCGCTCCTTCGCCGCACGCGCACGAGCCGTGGCGGACGTCGGATCGGACAGCACGTCCCGCACCGCGCGAGTGATTCCGTCCACGTCACCAGGGGCGAAAGACAGTCCGGTCACCCCGTCCAGCACGACCTCGCCGAGCCCGCCCGCGGTGGACGCGACGAGCGGCGTGCCGGCTGCCGCGGCCTCCAGCGCAACGATCCCGAACGGCTCGTACCGCGAGGGCAGCACCACGGCGTTCGCGGCTGTGAGCAACGCCGCCAAAGACCTGTCGGAGAGGTGTCCGACGAACTCCACCGCGCGCAACACGCGATGCTTGCGCGCCTGCTCCCGCAGCCACTCGGTCTGCGAACCGTCACCGGCCACCACGACCCGCGTGCCCCGGTGGTGCCGCCGGATCCGGGGGAGTGCCGCGATCAGGTCCTGGATGCCCTTCTCCCACTCGATGCGCCCGAAGAACAACAGCAACGGATCACCGTGCGGCGAGTACTCCCGCCGGGCAGCGCCGACGTCCTTCGCGCGCACCTTCCAGCCACCCGGCTCGATCCCGTTGTGCAGCACGGAAACCACGTCAGTGTCCACATCGAACAGATGCGCCACCTCGCGCCGCATCGCCGACGAGCAGGTGATCAGCGAGTCGGCGCGGTTCGCCAGCCACCACTCCACCGAGTGCACCTGCTGGTTCAACGGGTGTGACAGCCAGCCCGAGTGCCGCCCGGCCTCGGTCGCGTGAACCGTCGCCACCAGTGGCACGCCAAAGGATTCCGCCAACGCCACGGCCGGGTGCGTGACCAGCCAGTCGTGCGCGTGGACCACGTCCGGGCGCCAGTCACCGAGCCCGAGCCCGGCGCGCGTCATCGCGTGACCCATCGCCAGGGTCCACGCCAGGAGGTCCTTCTCGAACACGAAGTGCGCGGGGTCCTCGGCGACGCGGATCAGCCGCACGCCCTCGCTCACCAGATCCGTGGTCGGGTGCGTGATCGCGTCGGTGCCGGAAGGCTGCCTGCAGAGCACCACGACGTCGTGCCCCTGCGCGGCCAGCTGTGTCGCGAGCGCGTGGACGTGCCTGCCCAGCCCGCCGACGACCACCGGCGGGTACTCCCACGACAACATCAGCACGCGCATCCCGTTACCTCATTCCTCGCGCGTCCAGATGGCCGAAGGGACCGTCTGCCGCGCGGAGCTCCGCCGCCCTCGCACGTCCACGACCGCCCCGCGCCAACGCCGCCAGCTCGCTGAAACGATCGCTGTGAATCTTCGCGCGGTAGCGGGCGTAGTCCGCGGCCGAGTCCTTCGTGACCATGAAGGCCCAGTCGCTCGACAACGCCAGCAACGCCTCGCGCACCGCCTGGTCCAGCACCGGATCCCGCACGTCCCGCGAGAAGTCCAGCTCCAGCAGCTCCTTCTGCACCGACTCGTTGAGCGACACGATGTCCGACACCTGCGCGCCGTCCCACACCCGCCAGTCCTTGCCGCTGCCCCACGACGAGGCCGGCAGCTCGACAGGCGCACCAACATGCCCGGCCTCCACCGCGCCGCGCAAGGTCGTCACGCGCACGCCCGCTTCCGGCAGCGCGCGCAGCACGGCCTCCAGCCACAGAGGACCTTCGTGCCACCAGTGTCCGTAGAGCTCGGTGTCGTAGGCCGCGACGACCATCCCGCCGTCGATCGCCCGCAACCTCCGGACGACCGTGTCGACGAAGTCCTCGACGTGCCGGCCGATCGCTTCCCGTGCCAGCAGCGGGTCGTACGGCCGCTTGTCCTCGGGAGCCACGTTCTTGCCGGTCACCCGGGACGGCTTGAGGCCCGTCGGGTGGTCGAAGGTGTGAAAATCCCGGTACGCGGCGTCGCCCGGATAGCCGACCTTGGGCGACCACACGCGGTACGAGACCTCGAGATCACGCCCGAACGCCAGCACGTCGCCGGAGCCGACCGGGTGCGCGGACGAGGTGTCGCCGTGCAGCGCGGGCCCGTCGACCATGAACCTCTTGACGCCTGCCTGGGCGTATCCCGCCTCCATCCCCGGCGAGTAACCGCATTCCGGTGCCCAGATCCCTTCCGGGGCCTGGCCGATCCGGAGCTTGGTGTCGTCCAAGCCGGTCCGCAGCGCGAAAGCCCGCACCTTCGGGTCCAGCAAGGGCTGAAAGGGATGGGTCGCCGGCCCGCCGAGCAGCTCGATCGTCTGGGAGTCCACAAGGGACCGCAGAATCGGCGAAAACCCGTGCCGCCACTGGTTTTCGAACTGGTCGAGCGCCCAGGACGACGCCCGGTGCTCGTACGCGGACAGCTCACGCAGCCGTTCCCCGGCGTAGTGCGACCGCAGGTGCCAGTTGCCGAGCCAGTCGTGCGCGCCGCGTAAGCAGTACGGGTCGTCCAGCTGCGCGGCCAGGATCGGTGTGACGCCGAGCGTCAGGACGTCTTCGCGGCCCTCGTCGGCGAACCGCCGCAGCATGTCCACGATGGGCAGGTACGAGTGCGCCCACGCCTGGTAGAGCCACTCCTCGCCGACCGGCCACGTGCCGTGGTGCGCGAGCCAGGGGAGATGGCTGTGCAGGACCAGGCAGAACGTGCCCTCCGTTGCCTTCGGGCTCACGCGCGCACCGCCACGGCCACGAGGTCGAGGCAGGTGTCCATGTCTTCCGGAGTGATGTCGAAGTCCTCCACCGTCACCGACTTGACAGCCTCCTTGAGCTCTTCCGGCCACGGTGCACCGGACAGGGCGACTTCGACCTGTGCGTTGATGATCTGTCCATCCAGGAGGGAGTCAAGCCTCTTCCCGTGACGCAGTCCCGTCAGTTCGTCAACGCGGAAACCAGCTTCCCGGAGCATGTCGTCCAGTTCGGACGGTGCGAGCTCCCTGGTGTGGAACGGGTTCAGCGGCGTGTCCTGGCCCGGTGAGAACGTCAGCCTGTTCGGCGTCGTGACGATCAGCTTCCCGCCTGGCCGCAGTACCCTGCGGCATTCGGTGAGGAAGCCCTCCTGGTCCCACAGGTGCTCGATGACCTGCAGGTTCGCCACGACGTCGACGCTCTCGTCGCGCAACGGCAGCATCGCGAGGTTGCCGCGCAGCACGTTCAGCTCCGGGTAGGACCGGGCGACGTGCTGCGACGTCAGCTCGTCGTAGTCGAGCGCGATCACCCGCCGCGCGACGGTGCGGATCAGCTGGGCGCCGTAGCCCTCGCCGCAGCCCGCCTCCAGCACGACGGCGTCCTCGCAGTGGCCGATGAGGTGCAGGTACGCCGCCTCGTGCCGGCGGAACCAGTAGTTCTCTTCCGCGATACCGGGCACGGTGCGTTCGCCGGTCAGGGGGAGGGTCACGCCGTCAGGTTACTTGCCAGTAGACCTCCTGCGAACTACCTGGTGCGCGATGGCGGTGGCGACACCGACGCCCGCGAGAACGGCCGTCATCGCGGGGCTCATGTACTTCGACAGGCTGGGCGCCTCGCTCGGGCCTGCGAGCCACATCGTCAGCGGGGTGGCGTAGGCCAGCGTCAGAGCTCCTGTCCACCAGCGCAGCGCCTTCGGCCGGCGGTTGCGCAGGCTCGCGACGAGCACGACGGCGATCGGGATCCCGGAGAGCAGGCCGAACTGGCCGATGACCATGACCGG
>JAVXWK010000166.1:0-2941 GCA_032230575.1 Pseudonocardiales bacterium
AGACCCAGCACGGGATGTCGTAGGGCCAAGGCTGGCTGCTGCCCTCCCCGAGATCGTGCTCCAGGATCCAGCGGTACGTCGTTGCACCCATGACCATGGCGCCGACCGAGTCGATGAACAGGTCATAGCCCATCGGCCCGCGGCGATCCACGTCGCGGGACAGCAGCCAGGAGAGTGTTTGGTCCGGATCGGCGATGAACCCGTCGACGCTGGACGCCGTGAAGTAGATGCTTGGCATCGGACCAGTCTCCCGCGCCGCGAGGAGCCACGTCCTACGCGGGCGTCCGCGCAACGACGAAGATGCGTCGGTAAGGCAGCACGGTGCCGAAGCTCTGCTGCGGGTAGGCCGCGCGCAACCGCTCGGCGTACTCCGCGACGAACTCCGCCTGCTGCTCCTCGTTCAGTGCTGACAGCACCGGACGTAGCCCCGTGCCCTTCATCCACTCGAGCACGGCGTCGGGGCCGGGGAGCACCTGCAGGTACGTCGTCTCCCACGCGTCGACCGCGCAGCCCAGCTCCGTGATCCGTCGCACGTAGGTCACCGGCTCCTCGACGGCCGGCTGCGGGAGGTCGAGGTTGCCGAGAACTGGTTGCCACCGAGCCGACGTGCGCACGGCTGCGAGCTCGGTGTGGGTCGGCTCCCCGAAGTTGCCGGGCACCTGGAACGCGAGCCAGCCGCCGGGCGCGACGAAACCGACCAGCCGCTCGAGAAGATCCAGGTGCCCGGGCACCCATTGCAGCGTCGCGTTGCTGGTGAGCACGTCCACCGCCCGTGTCGGCGACCAGTCGCGCAGGTCGGCGACCGAGAAACGCACGCCGTCGCGAGCGTTGTCCTGCTGCGCCCGCTCGATCATCTCGGCGGAGCTGTCCACGCCCTCGATGTCGGCGGCCGGCCAGCGGTCGGCCAGCCCGGCAGCGAGGTTGCCCGGCCCACAACCGAGGTCCACGACGTACGACGGGTGGATCTCGTTCGGGTAGCCCACTCGGGCGACCAGGTCCTGGAACGGCCGGCCGCGCGCATCCGCAAACTGCAGGTACTGCGCCGGGTCCCACTTCATCCGGTCACCGCCTCGCTCCCGCTATCTTGACGTCAAGATAACTTGCCATTCGGAGTTTCTTGATGTCAAGAGACTCACCCTCGATAATCTTTAGCGTCGATGAGTCAGGAGCCCAGCGTGCAGGACGAGGTCGATCGCCTTGTCGCCGCCTGGCGGCGGGAACGGCCTGACCTGGACGTGGGTCCGTTCGAGGTCCTCAGCCGGCTGACGCGGCTGGCCCGCCACCTCGACCGCGCCCGCCGTACCGCGTTCGCCGAGCACGGCCTCGAGGTGGGGGAGTTCGACGTGCTCGCTGCACTGCGCCGCGCCGGCGACCCCTACGTCCTCTCCCCCGGCCAGCTGCTCGCGCAGACGCTGGTCACCTCGGGGACGATGACGAACCGGATCGACCGGCTGGAAGCCCGCGGCCTCGTGCAGCGCCGGCCCGACCCCAGCGACCGGCGCGGCGTGCACGTGCGGCTCACGGCGCAGGGCAAGCAACGAGGTGACGCGGCGCTGGCCGACCTGCTCGAACGCGAGCGCGAGCTGCTCGCCGGGCTGACCCCGAAACAACAGGACGCACTCTCAGCGTTACTCCGGCAGCTCGTCATCCCGTTCGAGCCGGAAGAGCAGACCCAGACGCAAGTAGGCCAGCCGTGAACGAGAACGCCCGCCAGGTCCAGCGCATCTACCTGACCCTGATGCTCGGCAACACCCTGGCGGCCTCGTTCATCTGGGGCATCAACACCCTGTTCCTTCTCGACGCCGGTCTGAGCAACTTCGAGGCGTTCGCCGCCAACGCGTTCTTCACCGGCGGCATGGTGCTGTTCGAGGTGCCGACGGGAGTCATCGCCGACACGGTGGGCCGGCGCGCGTCCTACCTCCTCGGCACCCTCACGCTGGCCGGCTCGACCCTTCTTTACTACTTCATGTGGCAGCTCAAGGCGCCGTTCTGGGCCTGGGCACTGGTGTCCATCCTCATCGGCCTCGGCTTCACGTTCTTCTCCGGCGCCGTCGAGGCGTGGCTCGTGGACGCGTTGCGCGCCAACGACTACGACGGGCCGCTCGAGCCGGTGTTCGGTCGTGGCCAGATGGTGACCGGCTTCGCGATGCTCGGCGGCTCCGTCCTCGGCGGGGTGGTCGCCCAGGTCACGACACTGGGCGTGCCGTTCCTGATGCGCGTCGGTGTGCTGTTGGCGATGTTCGTCCTGGCGTCGCGCGTCATGAAAGACGTCGGCTTCACACCCCGCCCCGCGACGCACCCCCTGCAAGAGGCGAAGGCCATCCTGTCCGCCTCGATCACCCAGGGGCTCGGCAACCGCCCGGTGCGTTTCGTCATGCTCGCCGCACCGTTCACGATGGGCGTCAGCATCTATGTCTTCTACGCGCTGCAGCCGTTCCTGCTGGACCTCTACGGCGACCCGAACGCCTACTCGATCGCCGGATTGGCAGCGGCCATCATGGCGGGCGCGCAGATCGTCGGCGGCTGGACAGCGCCACGGATCCGCGGGCGGTTCCACAAGCGGACGACGGCCCTCATCCTGGGCACGACCGCGAGCTGCGTCCTGCTGGCACTGCTCGGTCTGGTCGGCAGCTTCTGGATTGCCCTCCTGCTGCTCGCCCTTTCGGGTCTCCTCTTTGCTGCCATGCTGCCGATCCGGCAGGCCTATCTCAACGACATGATCCCGTCGAAACAGCGGGCCACCGTGCTCTCGTTCGACTCGTTGATGGGCAACACCGGTGGGGTCGTGATCCAGCCGGCGCTCGGCAAGGCCGCCGACGTCTGGAGCTACGGCACGTCCTTCGTGGTGGCGAGCGTGTTCCAGCTGATCGCGGTGCCGTTCCTGATGCTGAGCCGCCGGGAGCGCGTGCCGGCGGACACCGCCGTTGGCGACGCGCCCGCG
>JAVXWK010000192.1:0-7205 GCA_032230575.1 Pseudonocardiales bacterium
TGCCATTGGCCGTGTGGCTGTTCTCGCGGTGGACGCGGGACAAATGGACAGGCCAGAGGCGAACCGTGCCGAAGCAGGTCGGTGTCACCGTGATCGTCATCGCCGCGATTTGGGGCGTGGCCAGGAATCTCGCCGGGATCTAGGCTCTGGTGATGCCTGGCCTGCAGCACACCGTCGTCATCGCGGCTCCGCCCGAACGCGTCTGGGAACTGATCGTCGACGTCGAGCGATGGCCGGAGCGGATTCCGACGGTCGACTCCGTGGAACGGCTCGACGAAGGACCGCTGGCACTCGGCTCGCGCACGAAGTTGTCGCAGCCGCGGTTGTCCCCGGCGGTGTGGACGGTGACCGAGCTGACCGACGGGCGGTCGTACACCTGGGAGTCGAAGACGTCCGGTGTCACCGTCATCGCCTCGCACGACGTGGAACCGCACCCCGGCGGGTGCCGGCTCACGCTCGCCCTGACCGTGTCCGGTGCGCTCGCCGGGATCGGCTGGCTGATGTCGAAGTCGCTGACCAAGAGGTACGTGGAGACGGAGGCCGCCTCGATCAAGGCGGCCGCCGAGAACTCCTAGTCCCTGAGCTTGCGGCCTTCGGCGTCCGTGCCGCCGTTGACCAGGATCATGATCCCGTCGATCAACGCCCAGATCCCGCACCCACCGCAGGTCAGCAGCTGCGCGACCCCGATCCCGGTGTCTCCCATGTAGAACCGGCCGACGCCGAAGTGGCCGAGGAACAGCTGGAGCACACCCGCGGCGACCTTCGACTTGTCCGAGTACGGGATCCCCGTGATCGGGTCGTAGCCGTACGGGGCGGACGGGTTCGGGTAGCCCATGCCCGGCGGCATCATGCCGGGAGGCGGCGGGGGAACGGCGTACTGCGGGCCCGTGGGCGGCGGGTAGTACGCCTGGGTGGGCTGCGGCTGGGGCGCGAAGCCCGGAGGCGGCGGGGGCACGGCGGCGAACGGCGCGGAGGGCGGTGCGAGGAACGGCGGGTGCGGCTGCGGCAGGTCGCGGAAGAGCTCCGCCAGCTCGAAGTAGGACTGCGCGGCGGACGCGCGGTTCACCCGTGCCTGGTACTCGCCGATGTCGAGCCGCGCCAGCGCGAAGTGGTCGTTGAGCGCGGTGATCGCCTCTTCGCGCTGCTGGTTGCCGATGCGCTGCTGCTCTGGCCCGAATGCTTCTGACACGGCTGAGCACGTTATCCGATGCAGGAGATCGATATCGGGAATACGCTGCGACGATGCTGGTCGGTGTCCCAAAGGAGATCAAGAACCACGAGTACCGCGTCGCCATCACACCCGCCGGTGTGGTCGAGCTGGTTCGTCGCGGGCATGAGGTCGTCATCGAGCACGACGCCGGTGCGGGCTCGTCTTTTCCTGACCACGAGTACACATCCGCGGGCGCGCGCATCGTTGCCACCGCCGACGAGGTGTGGGCGTCCGCCGACCTGGTGCTGAAGGTCAAGGAGCCGATCGAGCCCGAGTACCACCGGATGCGCCGTGATCAGGTGCTCTTCACCTACCTGCACCTCGCGGCGAGCGCTGAGTGCACCAAGGCCATCGTCTCCTCCGGCATCACGGCGATCGCCTACGAGACCGTGCAGCTGCCGGACGGGTCGCTGCCGCTGCTGGCGCCCATGAGCGAGATCGCCGGGCGGATGGCGGCGCAGGTCGGCGCGCACTGCCTGGAGCGAGCCCAAGGTGGGCGGGGTGTGCTGCTGGGCGGCGCTCCCGGTGTGGCGGCGGGCAAGGTCGCGGTGATCGGCGCGGGTGTGGCGGGGATGAACGCGGCGACGATGGCGGTCGGCATGCAGGCCGAGGTCATCGTGCTGGACAACAACGTCAACCGGTTGCGGCAGATCGACTTCACCTACCGCGGGCACCTGCAGACGATCGCGTCGAACGTCTACGAGGTCGAGAAGGCCTGCCAGTGGGCGGATCTGGTGGTCGGCGCGGTGCTGGTGCCGGGGGCGAAGGCGCCGAAGCTCGTCAGCAACTCGTTGGTGGCCCGGATGCGTCCTGGCAGCGTGCTCGTGGACATCGCGGTCGACCAGGGCGGCTGTTTCGAGGACACCAGGCCGACGACGCACGACGCACCTACCTATCGCGTGCACGACTCCGTGTTCTACTGCGTCGCGAACATGCCCGGCGCTGTGCCGAACACCTCGACGTACGCGCTGACGAACGTGACGCTGCCGTACGTGCTCGCGTTGGCGGACAAGGGTTTCGATCGGGCGGTCGCGGAGGATCCGGCGTTGGCGAAGGGCGTCAACGCGCGTGCCGGTGAGATAGTGCTGGAAGGACTGGCGTGATCGTTGATCTGGTGGCGAGCTATCTCGACCACCTCGCCGTCGAACGCGGCACGGCACGCAACACGCTCGACTCCTACACCCGCGATCTGCGCCGGTACACCGAGCACATGGAGTCCCTCGGCATCACGGAACTGGGCGCGGTGACCGAGATCCAGGTGAGCGAGTTCCTGGCCGCCTTGCGGGAGAGCGGTCTTGCGGCGTCGTCGGCGGCTCGGACGTTGGTTGCCGTGCGCGGGTTGCACCGTTTCGCGCACAGGGAAGGCGTTGTGCCGCATGACGCCGCACGGGCCGTGCACCCGCCGTCGCCTCCGAAGAGGCTGCCGAAAGCATTGCCCGTCAACGATGTTCTGACGCTCCTGGACACCGTCGCGAACCTGCGGGACAAGGCGTTGCTGGAGTTGCTGTACTCGACCGGAGCGCGGATCTCCGAGGTCGTGGGCCTGGACGTGGACGACATCGACGCTTCCGAGAGGACGGTGCTGCTGGACGGAAAAGGCGGGAAACAGCGGCTTGTCCCGGTCGGACGGCCCGCACTGGCCGCTGTGGACGCGTATCTGGTGCGCGCGCGCCCCGCGTTGGCGGCGAAGGGTCGTGGGACGCCTGCGTTGTTCTTGAACGCACGCGGTGGACGGCTCTCGCGGCAGAGTGCGTGGACCGTTCTGAAGACCGCCGCGGAGGAGGCCGGAATCACCGCCGCGGTGTCACCGCACACGTTGCGGCATTCGTTCGCCACCCATCTGCTGGAAGGGGGTGCGGACGTTCGGGTGGTGCAAGAACTTCTCGGGCATGCATCGGTTACGACCACTCAGGTGTACACACTGGTAACCGTTACGACTTTGAGGGAGGTCTACGCAACTGCACACCCTCGGGCCACTGGAACATGAGGCTTCCACGGGTACGGTGGACGAGTGCCGAACTTGGACGAGCCGTCCCCACAGGCCATTGATCTAGCCGCCGTGCTGCACGCGCTGAGCGACCCGACCCGGCTCGCGGTCGTGCGCCAGATCCAGTTGAGCGGGGAACGGCTGTGCGGGGCCTTCGAGGTTGACGTGGCGAAGTCGACCCTCTCCCAGCACCTGCGCGTGTTGCGCGAAGCTGGCATCACACGAACACGCTGCCGTGGCAACCAGAGGTGGGTGTCGCTGCGCCGTGACGACCTGGATCTGCTCTTCCCGGGCCTGCTCGACGTGGTGCTCTCCGCCGCGGACAGGCGTACACGAGCGGATGTTCCGGCGTAACAAAGTCTTGACAAAGCCCGGCGAGGCGCGTTGCCGCTCGCACGGGTGCGGCCTAGGCTGCGCCCGGAGAGACGACTACGACCAGTGAGGGAACGCCAGCCATGTCGACACCGGAGCACGCTTTCGCGCCCCGTGCCGATCTGAACCTGGCCCCGCACGCCGCGCCGGTGGACGACGTCGCTCACGAGCAGCGCGACGGCATCGGGCCGACCGGCAGACCGCGCCGCCACATCCCGGATCCGCCCGCGCTGCTGCACCACGGCCCGGCGAAGATCCTCGCAGTGTGCAACCAGAAGGGCGGCGTCGGCAAGACGACGTCGACCATCAACCTGGGCGCCGCGCTGGCCGAGTACGGCAGACGCGTGCTGCTGGTGGACTTCGACCCCCAGGGCGCGCTGTCGGTCGGTCTCGGCGTGCACCCGCACCAGCTGGAAACCACGATCTACAACGTGATCATGGAAGGTGACACCGCCGTCGGCGACGCCATCCGCAAGACCATGGTCGACGACATGGACCTGCTGCCGAGCAACATCGACCTCTCGGCCGCGGAGATCCAGCTCGTGTCCGAGGTGGGCCGCGAACACACGCTCGTGCGCACCCTTCGTCCCGTCATCGACCACTACGACTACGTGCTGGTCGACTGCCAGCCCTCGCTCGGCCTGCTCACGGTGAACGCCCTCGCGGCCGCGGACGGAGTGCTGATCCCGCTGGAGTGCGAGTTCTTCTCGCTGCGCGGGGTGGCGCTGCTCATCGACACCATCGAGAAGGTCAAGGAACGGTTGAACCCCAAGCTCAACATCACCGGCATCCTCGCCACGATGTACGACCCGCGCACGCTGCACTCGCGCGAGGTCATGGCCCGCGTCGTGGAGGCGTTCGGCGACATCGTGTTCGACGCGGTCATCAACCGCACGGTCCGCTTCCCGGAGACCACTGTCGCCGGCGAGCCGATCACGCGCTGGGCTCCTCGCTCTTCCGGTGCCAACGCGTACCGCGCTTTGGCGCGCGAGGTGATCGCCCGGTGAACCGTCGCCCTTCATTGCCGGGGGCGGCTGAGCTCTTCCGGCTGACCGCTGCCGCGCCCGAGCCCGTTCCGGACTCCGTGGAGGCACCGGTTCAGCGCCGGGGTTCCGGCCGCACCAAGCACACCACGAAGATCACGGTGTACGTGTCCGACGAGGAGCTGCTCGCCCTGGAGCAGGCGCGGCTGTCGTTGCGCGCCTCGCACGGGCTGGGCGTCGACCGCGGGCGGATGGTGCGCGAGGCGATCGCCATCGTGCTGGACGACCTCGAGACACATGGTGACGCATCGTTGCTGGTACGCAGGTTGCGCGAGCAGTGACAGAGGACGTTCCCGCTGCTCCGGACGACGGCAAGTTCAAGGTCAAGCTCACGAACTTCGAGGGTCCGTTCGACCTCCTGCTGCAGCTGATCTCCCAGCACACCCTCGACGTGACCGAGGTGGCCCTGCACACGGTCACCGACGACTTCATCGGGCACATCCGTGCCATGGGGGACTCGTGGGACCTCGACGAGACCACCGAGTTCCTGGTCATCGCCGCCACCCTGCTGGACCTGAAGGCCGCTCGACTGCTGCCCGCCGGTGATGTCGACGACGAGGACGACCTCGCGTTGCTGGAGGCCCGCGACCTGCTGTTCGCGCGGTTGCTGCAGTACCGGGCGTACAAGCAGGTGGCGGCTCTGTTCGCGGAGCTGGAGCAGGGTGCGTTCCGCCGGTACCCGCGGTCGGTGTCGCTGGAGCCGCGCTTCGAAGGACTGCTGCCTGAGGTGATGCTCGGGGTGACGCCCGAGAAGTTCGCCCTGATCGCGGCGTCGGCGTTCCGGCCGAAGCAGAAGCGGACCCTGTCGGTCGACCACATCCACCAGCACCGGGTGTCGATCCGCGAGACGGCTGACGTCCTGCGGGCGATGCTGATCGAGCGCGGTTCGGCGTCGTTCTCGGAGATCGTGGCGGACTGCACCGAGACGATGGAGGTCGTGGCGCGGTTCCTGGCGCTGCTGGAGCTGTACCGGGAGAAGTCGCTGGCGTTCGAGCAGGAGGACGCGCTCGGGCCGCTGCAGGTGACGTGGGTCGGTGGGACGTTGGAGGAGGCGCAGGCGCAGGTGCATGCCGGCGATGAGGACGAGGACTACGGCTGATGAGCGAGCCACTGGTGGGGCCGGACGCGGCAGAGGTCGAGAACCCCGGCCCGGCGTACGACGCGGCCCAAGCGAACGATGAAGGGAACCTCGATCGACCTGAGGTGGATGAAGGTTCCCTTCATCAAGCTCAAGAGACGGCTGACTCGGCCGATGCCGCGCCCGCTGAGCCGGAGCGCGTGGCCGACGCCGAGGGCGCTGCTGACGCCGAGGGCGCTGCCGCCGCCGAGGGCGCTGCCGCCGCCGAGGGCGCTGCTGACGCTGAGGACGCTGCCGACGCCGACGCCGTCGAGCCCGTCGCCGAACCTGACACCGACGCCGCCACCCTCGAGGCCCAACTGCTCGCCGCCGCCCCCGAAGAAGCCATCGAGGACAGCGGCCTCCCCGACCTCACCGACGACGCCGAGTTCGAGGCGGCGATGGAGTCCGTGCTCCTCGTCGTGGACAGCCCGATCGCCGAAGACCAGCTCAGCAGTGCCCTTGACCAGCCGGTTAAGCGAATCAAGGAGGCACTCCGTAGACTCTCCACCCGGTACACCGAGTCCGGCAGTGGCATCGACCTGCGCAGGGCGGGAGACGGCTGGCGGTTCTACACGCGAGACCGGTACGCCCCGTTCGTGGAGAAGCTGCTGCTCGACGGCCAGCGCGCGAAACTCACCCGCGCGGCCCTGGAGACGCTCGCGGTGATCGCCTACCGGCAGCCTGTTACGCGGGCGCGGATCGCGGCGGTTCGTGGCGTCAACGTGGACGGTGTGATCCGGACCCTGGTCGCGCGGGGGCTCATCGAGGAGACGGGCACGGACAGCGACACGGGTGGGATCCTGTACCGCACTACCGAACTGTTCCTGGAGCGGTTGGGGTTGTCGTCGCTCGCCGACCTGCCCGCAATCGCGCCGCTGCTGCCCGAAGTGGATGCGATCGACGATGTCTGAGAACGAGGGCGTGCGCCTGCAGAAGGTGCTCGCACAAGCGGGGGTAGCCTCGCGCCGCGCTTCTGAGGAGCTGATCGACCAGGGCCGCGTCCAGGTCGACGGCAAGGTCGTGCGCGAGCAGGGGCGCCGGATCGACCCCGAGACGGCGGTCGTGCACGTGGACGGCGTGCGGGTGCAGATCCGCGAGGACGTCGTGACGATCGCGCTGAACAAGCCGTTCGGCATGCTGTCGACGATGGAGGACGACCTGGGTCGCCCGTGCGTCGGCGACCTGGTGCGCAACCGCGCGGAGCGGCTGTTCCACGTCGGGCGGCTCGACGCCGAGACCGAGGGCCTGCTGCTGCTCACCAACGACGGCGAGCTGACCAACAAGCTGACCCACCCCTCCTACGGCGTGCCGAAGACCTACCTGGCCGAGGTCATCAACGGGCCGCTGCCCCGCAACGTCGGCCGGCAGCTGCTCGCCGGCGTCGAGCTGGAGGACGGTCCGGCCAAGGTCGACACGTTCCGCCTGGTCGACGCCGTCGGCAAGACCGCCCAGATCGAGATCACGCTGCACGAG
>JAVXWK010000202.1:0-4359 GCA_032230575.1 Pseudonocardiales bacterium
CTCGAAGCCGGCATCCCAGCTGGGCGGTTCGCTGTAGCGGGGTTTCACGTCCTGACCGGCCAGGCGGACGCGGAACCACATGCGCTCCACGTCGGACAGGTGGCGGATCAGGCCCAGCAGTGTGAGGTTGGACGGAGGCGTGGAGGCTGTGGCGAGTTGTTCGCCGGTCAGGCCCGCGCAGTTCTGCAGGAACGTGGCGCGGTGGCGGTCGAGCCACGTCTCCAGCATCGGGCGTTCTGGGCCGAGGAGCGGTTCGTCGGGCAGTTCTACTTCGGGTGCCGTCCAGGTCATGTGTCCCGACATTAGGCAACGCCGCCCCTGTAGACGATCTGTTTGTCGGCGTTGCGCGCTGTGACGTTGAGGGTTTCGAAGTCCATGCGCACGCCGCCGCCCGGGAGGCTCTCGCCGCTGCCGGGAACCTTGACGATGAAGAAACCGTCGACGACGTCCGCCGTCACGGCCGGTCCGTCTCCGCTGGACACCTCGACAGTCCTGGCCGTGCGGTTGGTCCTGGCGGCGATGAGGAAGTTGTTCTGGACGAGGTAGCCACTGACCATCGTCGCCCCCTGCGGGTCGGCCGGGATCGGGGAGGCCTGCTGCAGCGAACCGGAGTCGGCCGGCACCTTATGGAGGTAGCAGGTGGCGAAGTCGCGGTTGTCGCGGTGGGCGAGCAGGACGGCTTCCGGGTTGCCGGGGCGGCCGACGAGCAACGGCTGCCAGCCCTGGAGGTCGCCGGGCCTGGTGCCGTCGACGATGGCGTTGTCGGTGCACCTGGCCAGGAGGTTGATCGGGGTCCCGGGGTTGCCGTCGCCGCTTTCGAAGCTGTCGGCGCTCTTGGTGCGCCCGACATCGGCGCTGGGCGGAACCTCCATCGTGCGGTTGTCGAACACGACATCGCTGATGCTGGACGAGGCCACCGAGTAGGCGATGAAGAAGTCCGGAGTCACCACCACCTCGGTTCCAGGGCCACCGTCGCCCTTGTACCCCTCGCGGACGACGGCAGTGCGCGCGCCGAGGGGCGTGACGCCCGCGATGACGTGGTCGGTGCGGAACGTGACAGTGCCCGTCTCCACCAGGGCCGGTGCCGGGGCCGACGGGACGTAGGCCCTCGAACGGGTCAGCTCGCAGAAGCGGTTGTCCTCGCCCGCCAGCACTTTGCGGCCGTCGAACACGACCATCCTCGAGGACGGCCAGCTCTCGTCCTGCAACGCCGCGCGGCAGCGTTCCAGGTCCAGGTGGGACGGGGCGACAACGCGTCCGTTGGCGGTGTCTGCGCGATCGAGGAGCGACGGCGCGACCACGACGCCGCCCGCGACGAGTAGTGCTACGCCCGCGGCCGCGGCGAGCGGGGTGTGGTTGCGGCGGGGGCGGTCCTCGGAGAAGGCCGGGCGCATGCGCTCCTTGACGTCCGCGGGCAGCTTTCGGCGGGGTGGCAGGTCGATGGTCATCACTCCACCTCCAGGGAGTCGTCGGCGAGTTCCTTGCGCAGGCGGGTACGGGCGCGGGAGATGCGCGAGCGGACGCTCACCTCGGCCACACCCAGGGCTACCGCGGCCTCCGCTACGGGCAGCTCGCCCAGCAGCACCAGTTCGACGGCCTCGCGTTCGGCGCGGGGGAGGCGTTGCACGGCCTGCAGCACCTGGCGGAGGCGGGACTCGTGGTCGAGCGACGAGGCGACGTCGTCCGCGTGGTCGCGCTGCACGTCGTCGCGGGGCACGCGGAGCAGGAGCCGGCCGAACCGGGCCTTGCGGCGGAACTCGGAGCGCGCCAGGTTGCCCGCCACCGTGAACAGCCACGGCAACGCGCTGTCACGGACCAGTGTCACCTCGTTGCGGCGGCGCCAGGCCGCGAGGAACGTCGCCGACGTCAGGTCCTCGGCCGTCGACCACGACGCCGTCAGCCGGTAGGCGTGGTTCCACACCGCCTCGGCGTACCGGTCGTAGAGCTCGCCGAACGCGCGCTCGTCACCCCGTGCCCACAGATCGGCGTCCGACGGGGCGTCGTCGGGCACGGCGGCCGCCCCCTCCCAGCTCGGTCGCATCAGCCTCATGACCTGGAGGTGTCCACCTTCCGGCCGAGTGTTGCACGTGATCTTCCTACCTCGGGCTGATGACAGCTCGATACCGCAAGACGATGTGGGCTGACCTGCGCGAACGGCACAGTTGTGACATGACGACGACGACTGTTGGTACTGCGGCAGGGACTCACTTCGACTTGCACGCCGTGTTCCGCCCCGTGTGGACGGCGCTCCGGTTCACCGGCCACTTCATCGCGGCGCTGGTGGGCGTGATCTTCCTCGGCAGCGCGTCCGAGCACTGACCGCGCTCCTCGTAGACTGGTCTCCAGTCCACCACGAGGAGCACTGCGTGACCGTCCAACCCATCCGACTGTTCGGCGACCCGGTGCTGCGCACCCCCGCCGTCGAGGTCACCGACTTCGACAAGGAACTGCGCGCCCTCGTCAAGGACCTGTGGGACTCGATGCAGGAAGCGGGCGGAGCGGGACTCGCCGCGCCTCAGCTCGGTGTTGGGCTGCGCGTGTTCACCTACCACTGCGACGGCTTCGCGGGCCACCTGGTCAACCCGACGTGGGACGTGGTCGGCGAGGAGATGCAGGACGGCCCCGAGGGCTGCCTGTCCATCCCCGGCATGTCGTGGGACTGCAAGCGCCACCTGCACGTCGTGGCCAAGGGCTGGAACATGCACGGTGAGCCGATCGAGGTCGAGGGCACCGAGACGCTGGCGCGCTGCATCCAGCACGAGACGGACCACCTCGACGGCGTGCTGTTCCTCGACCGGCTCGACGCCGACACCCGCAAGCTGGCCATGAAGGAAATCCGGCAGGCCGAGTGGTTCGACGGTACGGTCCCCACTCTGAAACAGAGCCCGCACCCACTCTTCGGTAGGTCCAGCTGACCATGCGACTCGTGTTCGCCGGTACGCCCGAGGTCGCACTTCCCTCGCTGCGCGCCTTCATCGACTCTCCCCGCCACGACGTCGTCGCCGTGGTCACCCGCCCCGACGCCCCCTCCGGCCGTGGCCGGAAGCTCGAGCGCTCGCCCGTCGGCGCGCTCGCCGACGAGCACGGCATCGAGGTGCTGACGCCCCTCAAGGCAGGCGACCCCGAGTTCCTCGACCGCCTGCGCGCGCTCGAACCCGACCTGTGCCCGGTCGTGGCCTACGGGAACCTGCTGCCGCAGCGGACGCTCGACGTCCCGAAGTCAGGCTGGGTCAACCTCCACTTCTCCGTGCTGCCCGCGTGGCGCGGCGCCGCGCCGGTGCAGGCCGCCGTGCGCAACGGCGACGACATCACGGGCGCCTCGACGTTCCGCATCGTGAAGGAGCTCGACGCGGGCCCGGTGTTCGGCGTGGTGACCGAGAAGGTGCGCGACCGAGACACCTCCGGCGACCTGCTGAGCAGGCTGTCCGAGTCCGGCGCCCAGCTGCTGCTGTCCACTGTGGACGGCATCGAGGACGGCACCCTGCGCGCCGTCGAGCAGCCCTCCGACGGCGTCACCTACGCCGCCAAGATCAGCGTCGACGACGCCCGCCTCGACTTCACCACCCCCGCCGTGGCCGTGGACCGCCTGGCGCGCGCGGTCACGCCGGAGCCCGGCGCGTGGGCCGAGTTCCGGGGCGAGCGCCTGAAGCTCGGCCCTGTGACGCCGGTGGACGACGTGACGCTGCCCGCCGGCGAGGTGCTGGTGGAGCGCAAGCGCGTGCTCGTGGGCACGGCGACCACCGCGGTGGCTCTCGGTGAGGTGCAGGCGCAGGGCAAGAAGCGCATGGCCGCCACCGACTGGGCACGCGGTGTGCGCGTCGAGGCGGGGGAGCGCATCTCATGAGGCGCTCGGCATTCAGTTGTGGTGTGACATTCAGTTGTGGTGCGACGTTCGGGCGCGTGCCGGCAGGAACAGACTTGGCGCGCGTTGGCCGTGCCGTTGCAGGAGAGTGCATCGCATGACCGGCTACTCGCGTGGAGCCTCCAAGCCTTCCCGGCCGAGCAGGCCGCACCCGCCGCGCCGGCGGACCGGGCCCTCACGGCCACCCGTGGAGGACCCGGCTCGCCTCGCGGCGCTGGAGACGTTGCGGGCGGTGCGGCAGCGCGACGCGTACGCGAACCTCGTGCTGCCGGCACTGCTGCGCGAGCGCCGCATCACCGGCCGTGATGCCGCGCTGGCCACCGAGCTCACCTACGGCGCGTCGCGAGCCCAGGGCCTGCTCGACGCCGTGATCGAGGCGTGCTGCGACCGGCCGTTGTCCGAAGTGGACGGCTCGGCGCTCGACGCGCTGCGGCTGGGTGCGTATCAGCTGCTGCGCACCCGGATTCCGCCGCACGCCGCGGTCGCCTCGACCGTCG
>JAVXWK010000213.1:0-4584 GCA_032230575.1 Pseudonocardiales bacterium
TACCAGCCAGGGCCGCGGCGGCCTCGAATCCGCCCGCGTCGTCGACCGCAGCCCTCAGCAAGGTGGGTACAGCCGTCGCGGCCTCGGGCGGCAGCGGCTCGGGTTCTGCCGTCTTCCAGCCCAGGGCGGACATCTGCGTGTTGAGCGTGCGGTAGCGCGAGTCCGTGACCACGCCGAGGTCGAGAGCTCGCCGCAGCAGCGCCGCAGCGGAGATCCGCCACCGTGCCTTGAGCTGCAGGAGCCGTGCCGGGGTGATCGGAGCAGTCTGGAGGTCGGGTCGCACCTGTGCGGCTGGAGCGAGAAACTCGCTCGCGAAGGCCTGCGCCATCTCCTCGGCGTCGAGATCGAGCGCTGGCGCACACGCGATGTGTCCCAGCTCGTGCGCCTGCGTGAACCGCTGGCGGTCCGCCGGAGCATCGGTGTTGATCACGAACACCGGGGCCTCGCCGGGCGGGTGCAGGCTGGTCGCATCCACCTCTCGCCCTCCCAGCGACATCGGCACCACCAGCGCGCCGACCCGTTCCGCCACTTCGGTCACGGATTCGATCGGCCCCTCGGGGAGTTCGAGCTCACGACGGAGCGCTCGAGCCGCATCCTCAGGGCCATCCAGGCCCCCAACCTGCATCGGCACCAGGTTGAACTCCCGCAAGGTCACGGTAGAGCCAGCAGCAAGCCTGCGCAGGAAAAGACGTAGCAGGTTGACCTGCGCGTGCAGCGTGCGCAGCGTCGAGGCCTTCGTCGACTTGCGGTTGCGGTGGTAGACGCACCCGTCGCCGAGTGACCACAGCTTCCCCTCGCCGGCCAGGAAGTCCGGGGTCACCTCCAGCGCCGCGCTGAACAGCTCGAGACGGTCGCCGGAGACCGACAGCGAGCCCTTTTCCACTCTGGAGACGTAGCCTTGGCTGATCTCGGGCTCAGCCTTGGACAGGCGGGTCAGCTGTTCGGCGAGCTGTTTCTGGGTCCATCCGAGTGCTTCACGCGCGGCGACCAGGAGTTCGGGGTTGCCGTCTCCAGTCACGAGGTGAGCCGTCATGCCGGAAAAGATACGCAGAAATATTCCGCCTGTCCACAGGCGGCTACGAGCGAATGGTGGCCACGGCACGCCGAAGCATCGAACACGCGGCGGCTCAGTACAGCGGCACCTCACCCCCGTGTAGCGGCGCTACACATCACAAACGACACTTGCCGCCCGCTCGAACGACGCCGCGTTTCACGACCATGCCGTTAGCGGTGCAGCAGGCCGATCTCGTAGAGGAACCGGCTCGGCTCAGCGGGCTTTGCCCGCCCGGCGGAGGTGGCCACCGAACGCGAGTAGAAAATCTTCACGGTGCTGCGCGCACGCGTGACCGAGACGTAGAATTTCCTGCGATCCTCTTCAAGCTTGGCCGGATCGTTGGCCGAACTCCAGTAGGGCATCAGCCCCTCGTCCGCGCCGAGGAGCAATACGACCTCGAACTCCAGCCCCTTGCTGGACGACATGGTCGTGACGTTCACCCGGTCGCGCCTCATAGCCCGACTGGCCAGATCCACGACAGTCGCGTCCGCCAACGCTCCGAGTTCCACCGCGTGCTGCATCCGGTCCAGCGCATTGGCGTTGTCGGACTGGGCAGGGCGTGCCATGGCTCGACGCAGCCCCATGCCGAGGAGGTCCGCGAGCATCCTGCGGGCGTAGGTGACGGGTTTGTCGCGGTAACCGACCAACAGCTCGGTCAACCGCACGTCCGTGTCGCGTGTCCACGTCGGACCGAGCAACCTCCGCCATCGCCGGTGGATGGCGCCGAGCCGGTGGCCACTCTGCTCACGCCCGAGCATCGCCCACGCCGCACACGACTCGACGAACAACGTGACCGGAGCACGCGGGTACTCGACTCCTGGCACGGCAACGGCCAGGCCGACACCGCGGAGCACCTCCGCGACCTCGCGGCACTGAGCGTTCATCGAACAGATCACCGCGATCTCGTGCAGCGGCACCCCGCGCCTGTGCGCCAGTCCGACCGCAGCAGCGGCCTGGCGGCACTGCTCGGTGAAGCCCGCAGGACAGAAGACAGCCAGCACCTCGCCGCCACTGCGGACGGCCGTGACCTTCCGCCCGACGCGCTCGACCCGCGTCGATACCCGGATGATCTCCTCGCCACACCGGTAGTTGTGCTCCAGGTGCACGGCGCTCACACCGGGAAGCGAGCTCAGTTCGCTGATCAGCTCCGGCCGCGCGCCGTTCCAGCTGAAGATCGCCTGCCCTGGGTCCCCGACGGCCAGTAGCTCGACGTCCGAGTCGGGCCGAAGACAGAGGGCTCGCACCAGTCGATCGAGCCCCGGCGCGAGGTCCTGGTACTCGTCAACGTACAGGCGACGATATCGCGCCGAGAGCACCCGCCGCACAACCTCGTGCTGTTCGACGAGATCCACGGCGGCAGCCACCGCCCCCTCGAAGTCAATCAGCCCGTCACCGCGCAGCAACGACTCGTAGCTCGAGCAGGCCTCCAGAAGTCCTTCTCCGCCGCGGTTCCATTCCTCCACAGTGGACAGGCGACGCCGGTGGAACTCGATCTGCTTGCGCTTCTCCTTCCAGTTGCACGACGATCCGAACCGCGAGCCGACCGCGAGCCGGTAGGCCTCCTCCTGCTGCTCGTCGCTCGCGATCGACGCCTTGACCAGCTCGGGCTTGCCGAGCAGGGCGGCAAAGGGGCCGATGATCCGGTTGATGGCGAAGCTGTGCACCGTTCCCACGAAGAGCGTCGGCCGCGCGGAGACCCCCAATGACGCCAAGCGCCTGCGCAACTCCTCGGCCGCGGCCGTGGTGTAGGTGATGCATGCCGCGCCATGAGGTTCGGGAATCCTGTTGAACAGGTCGTAGGCAAGACAGGTGACCAGCAACTTGGTCTTGCCGCTGCCCGGCGGGGCATGGACGACGCAATGGCCTTGCCGGTTCAGCACTTGCCACTGGCGTTCGTTCGCCGACAGCTCCCCGATCGACTGGGTAAGCGGGCCCATCATCCCGCCAGGTACCTCAAGGCACTGTGGACATAGTCCGGCGGCCAGATCTGTTGTGCCGCAAGACGCTGAGCGAACCGTCCCTTGCCACCCGCCTTGTCGATCGTGGTCAGGTAGGTGCCGATCTCGGGCCACTGCGAAACCCATGTCTCCATGGTGGCCCGCGCCCGATCGGCGCTCAGCTCCCAGAGGGTGCCGAAACAAGGTTTGACGTTGCTGGGGTGCGCGTGCAGCAGGTCGTACTCGAACGTGGACGTTCCGACGAAGATGCCGTGCTCCCCCGGATCTCCGTTCAAGGACAGCGCGGCGAGCAAGCGGCCAGCACGTGCCGGTCCCGCGTCGCCGTCGCCATCCGTGATCACCGCCCACCGGATACCGAGTGCCTCGCAGAACCGGGCATACGACGTGAAGTGGGTGCCGTGCACGACGCACACGGTGATGCCGAGCTTGTCGAGGTCCATCCCCACGGCCGCGGCCATCGATGGCAGCAAGGCTTGCTCGGCATACCCCTCGACGAGCAGAACACGACGCGCGAACACCAGTTCCGCTCTGGTGGCGTCGAGGTATCGCGCGATGTCGTCCCACTCGGCGTCGGTCAGTGCCGCGTCGCTAGCCGCAGCCGCTTCAGTTCTCCCGCCCGCGTCACGAAGCACCACCAGGCTGCGAGGGGAAGCAACGCTGGCGATGTGAGGTGAATGCGTAGTCACGAGAATCGAACGGTTCGTGCGGTGATCAGCCAGCA
This sequence comes from Pseudonocardiales bacterium, assembly GCA_032230575.1. Classification (GTDB taxonomy): domain Bacteria; phylum Actinomycetota; class Actinomycetes; order Mycobacteriales; family Pseudonocardiaceae; genus Lentzea. Next base: position 3,734 of record JAVXWK010000213.1, read on the forward strand.
GCCGCCGGAACGCGAGCCTCTGCATGTGGGGATGCAGATGTGCTTCCGGCTCCTCGATCGTCATCACCACGTGCGCGATGTCCTGCTCCGCAAGGCGTTCCTCCAGCCCGAGCTCGAGCAGCGCGAGGTACAGCACGTTCAGGGTGCCGAGGCTCGTCGTGCTCAGATGCCGGCGCGCGGCGCCATCGACGAACAGCTTCATGGTGCGGATCAATCTCAGCGGATCCTCCGCCGCCACAGCCAGTTCGGTCTCCAGCGCCTGGTTCGCACCGAGGATCTCCATCATGCGGTCGCTGATGCTCGTGCCGACCCGTTTGATCTCCGCCAGATCGTTGAGCTGCGCGTTCGCCTCTCTCATCGCCGAGCGTACGCGGCTGAGATCGTCGTCGCCGATAGCTTTGGCCGCAGCCGTCAGCAGAACTCGCAACGGGGAGCGCCGCCACGTGGAGAGGTCCGCGTCCACGTCGCGCAGCGCACCGAGAAACGCGAAGTACAGGTAGCCGCGCAGATCGGCGTCGATCTGGTTCCCTTCGTCGTCGCCTCCGAAGATGGTCCATCTATATTTGACCTTCGCTCCCGGCCCGGCGACACCGGTATCCAGCGGTGCGAACCGGTAGGTCAGTCGCGCGCGGAGGGGATCCGACTGCACCAACGCATCGCTCAATGTGCTCAACACGGTGTTGTCGTCCTCGAAGTCGGCCAGATCCACGGAGATCTCGATGACCTCGCGCGCATCCATGGGATCCCAGTCGTCGCTGCCGTCCGACAGACCGTCCCAGAAGTCCTCTCGCCCGAGGTGTCGGTCGGACGGTGACAGTGTGGGATCCAGAACGAGCCGCAACGCGTACAAC
>JAVXWK010000230.1:0-3085 GCA_032230575.1 Pseudonocardiales bacterium
GCCCATGATCCCGTCGCGCCCGTTGGGCACGATGTTCCACGTCGTCGGCACGGCAGCCACCCACTCATGCCGCACCGCGGCCTCCGCCGGACTGGCGGAGGCCGCGGCGAGCAGCACGACCAGGATGGCTAGCGCCCGACCTTGACCTTGCCGAGCATCCACGGGTGGATGGCGCACAGGTAGTACTTGTCGCTGGAGCCGGTGATCTTGACCTTCACCTTGCCGCTCGGCGGGATGAGCACCGAGTCGCCCGGCTGGTTGAACCCGGCGGGGCCGACGTTGACCAGCGGCGTGGTCGGATCCTGCTCCTCGCCGGTGTCGGGGTTGATCGCGCCGTGCGCGACCGCCAGATCGTCGCACGGGCCCTTGCCGAAGCAGTTCTCCATCTGCCTCATGGTGCGCGGGATCTGACCCTTCTTCACGAGGGAGAAGCTGTGCGGCTGCTTCGTGATGTCGGAGATCGTCAGCGTGCCGCCCTTGCGGATGGTGACGGTGTCGCGGTTGAAGCGAAGGCTGTCCTTCACGTAACGGTTGGCCTTGAAGGTCACCTCTCCAACGGCCCTGAGCGTCGTCGACCGCGGCGCGGTCTGCGCAAACGCCGGCACCGCGACGGCGGCGGCGATCATCACAGCAAGCGCAGGCAGAGCCAGCCGCTTCGACTTGCGTCGTGTCATGTGTTCCTTTCTGGCCGCCAGGCGGCGGCGTCGTAATCCTTGCCAAGCTAGGCGCGGTCTGTCCCCCAGTCAAGTGTTTGGTTCTCGTTTGGGGGGATGGCCTGCTTTCACGGCCCGCAGCGTTAGGCCGGGCGCCCTGTTGGCTCCATCCCATCCCGGGTACGATCGTCTTCATGAGCGGCAGTTCCTGGGGCATCGTCTGGCTTGCGCTCGCGCTGAAGGTGCCGATCGCTGCCCTGCTCTGGCTGGTCTGGTGGGCCATCAAGGACCCGCCGGTCTCCGAGCCGCAGGACGGCGGCGGAGGCTCACCCGACCGCGACCCGCACCCGCATCCGCGCCGGCGCCCGCCGAACCCGCCGCGCCGCGGACCGCACGGGGCGCCCGAGCCAGGTGCGCCTCGACGCGTGCGCGTGGAGTCGCGCACGCCGGGCCGCACCCTTCGGTAGCTTTCGGGTCGTGGAGGGTTTCTACATCGTCGGAGGCGCGCTGGCCGTGTGGGCGCTTGTCGTCTCGGCGCTGGGCGTGATGCGCGAGGACTTCCCCCGAACCCGGAGGGCAACGCGGCTCGTGGTCGCGATCTCCGCGGTGCTTGTCGTCGGTGCCATCGGTACCGCGATCTACCTGTCCGCGACCGTGGAACACGAGCCGAAGGGCGAGCACGCTGCCGCCGAGTGACGACGGCCACGCGGTGCACTACACCGCTCTCGAGCGGGGCACGCCCGTGTTCAGCTCGGATGGGCAGGACGTTGGAACGGTCGCCGAGGTGCTCGACAACTACCGCGAGCACATCTTCGACGGACTCGTGATTCAGACGACGGGCGGCGAGCGCCGCTTCGTCGACGCACCCGAGGTGGCCCGCACGGCGGAGCGCGCGGTCACGCTCAACATCACGGCTGCCGAGTGCGCGGAGCTTCCACCGCCGCCCAGCCAGGGGCCACCCCTGGGAGGCACCGTGAAGCGGCTGTTCGGGCGCCGCCGCTGAGGACGCGAGGCGTCCTACAACACAATCTTGGGAAAGGGGACAGATATGGCTGAAGAGCAGACAGAGAGCGAGGAGGGCGGCGTAGCGACGGCGAACGAGACCCTCACCGTGACGGACAACCGCACGGGCGAGAGCTACGACGTCGAGATCGAGGACGGCACCGTCAAGGCGATGGACTTCCGCCAGATCAAGGTGTCGGAGGACGACTTCGGGCTGATGACATACGACCCGGCGTTCACGAACACCGCGTCGGTGCGCAGCTCGGTCTGTTACATCGACGGCGAAGCGGGGGTGCTCGAGTACCGCGGCTACCCGATCGAGCAACTCTGCGACAAGTCGTCATACCTCGAGGTCGCGTACCTCCTGATCTACGGCGAGCTGCCGACGCAAGACCAGCTCGACGAGTGGGTCTTCGAGATCACCCACCACACCTTCGTCCACGAGAACATCAAGAAGTTCGTGGAGGGCTTCCGCTACGACGCGCACCCGATGGGGATGCTGCTCGCCACCGTCGGCGCACTGTCGACCTTCTATCCCGCCGCGAAGAACATCGACGACGAGCTCGAGCGCCACATGGCCGCCGTCCGGCTGATCGCGAAGATGCCGACGCTCGCCGCGTTCGCGTACCGGCACAACCTCGGGCTGCCGTACGTCTATCCGGACAACGACCTGTCCTACCCCGGCAACTTCCTCTCGATGATGTTCAAGATGACCGAGGTGAAGTACGAGCCGGACCCGCGGCTCGAGCGAGCACTCGACGTCCTCTGGATCCTGCACGCGGACCACGAGCAGAACTGCTCGACGAACGCGGTGCGCGGTGTCGGCTCGTCGCAGGTCGACCCCTACTCCGCGGTGGCCGCCGGCGTCGCGGCGCTCTACGGCCCGCTCCACGGCGGTGCCAACGAGGCCGTGCTGAAGATGCTCGACCGGATCGAGACGAAGGAGAACATCCCGGACTTCCTCGAGAGCGTGAAGGGCAAGGACGAGAAGCTGATGGGCTTCGGCCACCGGGTCTACAAGAACTTCGACCCCCGGGCGAAGATCATCAAGAAGACGGCGGACGAGGTGTTCCGGGTCACCGGGCAGAACCCGCTGCTGGACATCGCCCTGAAGCTCGAAGAGGTCGCCCTCGACGACGAGTACTTCATCAGCCGGAAGCTCTACCCGAACGTCGACTTCTACTCCGGCCTGATCTACCAGGCCATGGGCTTCCCCCAGGAGATGTTCCCCGTCCTGTTCGCCATCCCCCGGGTCTCCGGCTGGCTGGCCCACTGGCAGGAGCTCCTCCAGCAGAAGCAGCGCATCGCCCGACCCCGCCAGGTCTACGTCGGCACCCCCGAGCGAGAGTTCGTCCCCCTCCACCAGCGGTAGGTCTTCGGATCGCAAGCAGAGCTTGCTCACCGAGCCTGGTGGTGCGGCCTTCGGCCGC
>JAVXWK010000251.1:0-28548 GCA_032230575.1 Pseudonocardiales bacterium
CAGGGCTTTCGCTCCGGCACTTCAGCAGGTGCCTATCCGGCTATGAAGGAGTGCTGGCCAGTACGGATAAGGTCTCTGGGGGCTGGGGTCGCCTGGCGGGTCAGGCCGGGCAGGTCGGCTCATACCAGTCCACCCACGACGTGCTGACCCAGCCGCGAACGCCCGTGCGGAGGTTCGTGGTCAGCATCCAGCGCTCGTCCTGGGTGTAGTCCTGCGGGTACCGCGGCCAGCTGTAGTGGTCCCAGCGCATCGAGTAGCCAAGGACCGGGTCACCTCCTGGTACAGCGCGGATGCGGACCCAGTCGCCGGTGCTGTACGGGTAGCCGGAACAGTCGGCCGCCTTGACCGCCTGCATGCCCACGGCCTGGTTCTGCACCGCCGACTTGCCCTGGATCTGTGATCCAGGCTGGTTCATGGCGACCTGCGCGTGCGCCGCGCCGGCACCGAGCAGGGCGGTGGCCGCGATCGCGACGACACCGGCGACGCGGCCGATCAGTGCTCGATTCATCAATCGTTCCCCTCAGAGTTCCATGAACGGACGCGGCCGAATATGCCGTTGGCCGGCGAGGTGTTTCCGCATCCGTGCGACGCGATCTAGCACAGCCCGAGAAGTCGGATGCGTCAACGAAACGGCGGCAAAGTCGTGCAATTATTTCTTGCGGCTTTTTTCACGCACGCCAGATCGCCAAGACAGGGGTCGTCTCGGCGATCCGGTGCGTATTCATTTGACTACTGACTGAGTAACCGGGCCTGTTTACGTAGACGGGCGCGGCGCGGGCGGAGTCGGTGCGAAGCGGAGCAGGCGTGCGATCCCCGGACCGAGCCCGGCGGCAAGCAGGACGCTGCCGACTCCGAGCGTTCCGGTGCGGATCGCGGTGGCCGGGCCGATGATGAGCACGCCGATGGTGAGACAGATCAGGTCCGCGCTCACGCGGATGCGCGCCAGGCCCCACCCGGTGCGGTGCGCGACGGCGAGCATCAGCCCGTCGCGAGGCAGCGCCCCGAGATCTGCGGCCAAGTAGAGGGCGGTGCCGGCCGCGAACATCGTTCCGCCGAGCAGGAGCGCCGCGATGCGCGCCCACAGGGCCTCGGAGGCGGGCAGCACGGTGAGTGTGAGGTCTGCGACGGCGGCGGGGATGACGACCGCCGCGACCGTGCCGATTCCGGGCCGGATCTTCACAGCGAGGTTGACCAGGAGCAGCAGGCCCTGAACGGTGACGATCGCGGTCCCGATGGTCACGCCGAGAAGGTCGCCGAGCGCCCGGTGCAGGATGTCGAGCGGGAGCAGACCGAGCGCGGCTGCGCGCAGAAGCAGGGCGACCGCGACCCCCATGAGCGCAGTGCCGACGGCGACCTGGGTCAGGCGCATCGCCATCGGCGCGGTGTCCGCGCCGATGGCGGCGGTGTCATGAGGCATGACCGGCCAGCCAGTGCTGCACGATCGAACTGGGTGCGGCGAGGTCGGCGGCTCCCGCATCGGCGAGGAGCTGCAGGAGGTCTTCAGCGAGCTCGGGGGCGCAGGCGAAGATCGGGTCGCCGAGGTGCGCGGCGATGCCCCCGGTGCCTGGCCAGTTGACGGTGGCTCCGGCTTCTTCGCAGATCAGCAGGCCTGCTGCCCAGTCCCATTCGTTCAAGTGATGCTCGTAGTAGGCGCCGTACACACCGTCGGCGGTGCGGCACAGGTCCATCACGGCGCTGCCACAGCGGCGCTGGTCCTCGATCTTGCTGATCAGCTGGGCCATGACGAGGGCTTGGGCCCGGCGCTCGTCGGGCTGGTAGGAGTATCCGGTCGCGACCAGTCGCTGGGAGAGCGGCCGTCCGACGCCGCGCGCGTCGAGGGGCCTGCGGTAGGGGGCTTTGCTCGGGTCGTAGAGCCGAGCCCCGAGGCCGAGGCCTGCCGAGTAGACCCGGCCGCTCATCGGTTCGGCGACCGCCGCGGCGATGACCCGCCCGTCGACCGCGATCGCGACCGACACCCCGAACTCCGGAGCGCCGGCGAAGAGGTTCGCGGTGCCGTCGACCCCGTCGACGATCAGCCGCAGGGCGCCTGGGCGGCTTGGTTCGGCGCCGGTCTCCTCACCGGTGAAGCTGTGGTCGGTCTGCCCCCACAGCTCGCGTGCGCGTTGACGGATCGAGGCCTCGGACAAGGGATCGCAGGCCGTGACGTAGTCGGTGGCGGTGCTCTTGGTTCGTGCCCGCGTCGCGTCGGGCAGCTCAAGCCGTTCCACCACCGCTTTCGCGCCGGTCTGGGCGAGATCTTCGGCGTGGATCCGAAGCTGCGTGATGTCGTACTGCACGTGATCTCCTTGCTGGTGTCGAACAAGCTGAGGTGCGGGCCGGATCACCTGGTGAGGTGGGGGTGCGAGGCCGGGAAGTCCTTGGCGGGGCAAGACTTCATGCGGACCTACCGCCGCCGATCGGTTCGTCATGACGCGCGGCGCAGGGCGCGCGAGTCGGCAGCGGCGTACAGCGCCGCGGTGCGCTCGAACGCGGCTTGGACCTGTTCGGGTTCCACGTGCAGCACGCGCGACAGCCGAAAGGTGATCGCCTCGGGCACCTGGCCTGTGAGCCGGTAGCGCTCGACCGCCAGCGGGCTGACGCCGAGGTAGGAGGCCAGCTTCAGCGCCGTGTCGTTCTCGGCGCCGAGGCAGCCGGTGCGCTCCCAGTAGCGCAGCCGGTCCAGGTTGGAGGCACTGCGCACGGCCAGTTCGGCGGGGGTGAACGCGCGATCCATCCGCAGATCCGCGAGGGTCGGTTCGCCGTAGGTGGGGTAGAGCAGTTCCAGTGGCTGCACGCGCAGGATGTGCGCGGCGGCGCGCAGCGCGCACGCTGAGGGTGAGGTCTCGCCAGTCTCCCAGCGCAGGACGGCCTGCCTCGAGCGGTTGATGCGCGCGCCGAACTCGCGGCGGCTCAGCCGCCGGGAACGGCGCAGGTCGCGGAACCCGTCGGGGTTGAACCGGGGGCACTGATCTGTGGACTTTCCGGACATGGCTGTGCTCCCTTCGGTTCAGGCGGTGTGACGCGGCAGATCGACAGCGGGCAGGTGCGGGCGGTCGGCGGAGTGCACGACGTCGGCCGCGCCACACAGCGCCAGTGCGTCGAGCAGGGCATCGGAAATCCGCGGTGCCGCGGCGAAGACCGGATCACCGAGCCGTGTGCCGGGACCGGGTTGTCCGGGATGGTGAACTGTGGCGCCGGCTTCGTCCGCGATGAGCAGTCCGGCGGCGCGCTCTCGCAGACCGATGCCGTGCTCCACATAGGCATCGGCCCAGCCGGCGGCGACGTGGCAGAGCTGCACCGCGGCGGAGCCGATGGTGCGGAGGGTGCCCACCTGGGGTGCCAGCTGGGCGATCAGCGCGGCCTGGCCCGCGCGGGTGGCGCCGGCGTCGGAATAGCCGGTGCTGATCACGGCGTCGTGCAGATGTTGTGTCGCCGCGACACGGATCTCCAGCCAGTCCTCGGAGATGGTGGGGTCGTACAGCCGGGCGCCCTGTCCCAGTCCTGCCGACCAGACCCGGCGGCTGTGCGGTTCGGCGACCGCGCCGGCCAGGACGACGTCGTCGAGCGCGGCCGCGACCGAGACTCCGTAGCAGGGCAGCCCACCGAGGTAGTTCGTGGTGCCGTTGAGCGGGTCGACGACCCAGATGATCTGGCCGGACCTCGCGACGTGTTCACCGCCGAGTACGGCGTCGTCGGGCCGGTGGTAGGCGACCATCTCGCGGATCAGGCGTTCCGCGCCGAGTGCGGCCGGGCTGAGCAGCCCGGCGGGGGTGCGGTGAGCGCCGCGATACGGGCCACCTGCGGCGCGGAGCCGGTCGGTCCAGATCAGATGGGCGGCGTGTGAAGCCAGGTGCTCGGCGAACTCTTTGAGCTGGTCGGCGTGGTCGTACATCGTCAGGTCCCCCCTGAGTCGAGCGCGAGTTCGATGCCGGTGGCGTGAACTCGGTGGCACGGTTTCTGTCTGCTCGGGGGAGAGCCAACGAAAAGCAAGCTACACGATGGATTGACTTATGTGCGAATTCTTCCAGTGACCGGAAGTCGCCATGGATGCGCATTCGGGCGGCCGTCTTCCGGTCACCGGAATTCCGTCGCTAAATACTCATCTCACAGTCCGCGGTCGGTCACCCTGCGTAGACACTGCCGGAGGCGCGGATCTGTTGATGCACGTAAACCAGGGTCTACTAGTGACAGTGAGTAGCAGTCGTGTGATGGTGATGGTGAGCCTCGATGAACTCGCACACAAGGTGAGCCCACCAGGAAAAGACCTGACAACGCACTACTCGTTTCCTTACCGCCGACCTTGGATGCATGCGAGGAACGGGTTCTGTCTGCGAGGACAGCAGCGAAGGGAAATGGCCGCAATGTTGATGGATGCTCCGAGGCAGGGCACGGCACCGTTAGCGCCGTGTCTGGTGCGCCTGTCTCCGGCCGTTCGGGAACCGGCTCGGATCGTGGTCTGCGTGCCGTGGTCGGGGGCGGGGCCGCGTGTGTTCGAACACTGGGCGTCGGCGATGCCTGCCGACGTCGAGCTGCTGGCCGTGATCCTTCCGGGCCGTGACGGCCGCCAGGACGAGCCGCTCACGCCCAGGCTGGAGGTGCTCGCAGCGGAGATCAGCACGGCATTGGACGCATATCGCGGAACGAGGCCGATGGCGATCTTCGGTCACTCACTGGGCGCCTTGCTGGGCTACCAGATCGCGGTCGAGCTTCAGCAGCGTGGCGTGGGTGTGGACGCGTTGGTGGCGTCGGGTAGTCGCAGCCCGGTGGTGCCACCCGCTGTCGAGCTGCACCGGCTCGGCGATGACGTACTCCTGCAGCGGCTGAGCGAGCTCGGCGGCCTGGCGGAAGGTCCGGGCAAAGGTGCGGTGTGGCGGCAACGGGTGATGGATCGCACGCGGGCGGACCTGGTGGCCTGCGAGGCGTTCCTCCGCCGCGAGGCTCCGTTGCTGTGGTGCGACGTCACAACCTGGGCGGGGTCTGGCGATTGGTACGCGCCACATAGCCAGGTACGGCAGTGGGCGTCGGTGTCCGCGCGGCGGGTCCGGCACCGGACGTTCGACGGTGATCACTTCTTCGTCAGGGCGCTCGGTGCCAAGGTGCTCCTCGCCGAGCTCGGTTGGAGTACACGCCCTCAGCGGGACGCGGCATGAGTGCCGTCAGGCCCGGTGTGCCGACACTGCACGAGGTCGCCGACGTCCCCCTCGACGAGGTGCGGGCCATGCTCGCGCGGTGTTCCGAACGCAGTCTGCGCGGCCGGTTCCTCGGCTCGGGCTTCGCCGGCGAGCAGCTGGTCCGGGCACTGACTGGCACGACGTCGTTGAGAACGCTGGTCGCGCGGGTAGGGACAGTCACGGTCGGAATCGGCTCGGTCGACGAGCTGGCGCCGTACGAGCTCGCGGTCCTGGTCGAGGATCGGTGGCAGCGGCGTGGTGTCGGCCGATGCCTGGTGACGGAGTTGGCCGCGGCGGCCGCCGCACGCGACGTCGACGACCTCACGGTCACGATGGCGGTCGGCAATGTCGGCGCCTGGCGCCTCGTGCTCTCGGTGTGGCCGGGCGCGGAGTTCACCTCGCCGGAGTCCGGGGTAGTCGAGGGCTTCCTCGCCTTGCGCGGTACCAACCTGGGCCAGCGGCCACTGCGTCAGGCCGCACTGTCTGAGATCGTGCCGGGTTCGGAACGAGCCCGATGAGCAGGTTTCCCCGCCGTCGCTGTCCAGTGGCGGCCGTGCTGGGCTCGTCGGTCGGCGGCGGGATCCACACGGGTGCCGTCTGGACTCCGACATCAGCACGGTGGTTCCACTGCGCACCAACTCGTTCCTCTCGACGAAGCGAAGGACGGCGCTCTCGGGCGCGGCGTCTGCTGGCAGTGCTTGGGGTTGCCGTCGCGCTGAGCGCGTGCACGCCCGCGGCGACAAGTCCACCCGCGCACGGGCCGCCGGCTTCCTCCGCAACGATGCCGACGACCGCGGCCACAGCCGGGACCTCGCGTCCTGGCGCGATCGAGACGTTTGCAGCCGCAGTGGTGGGCCGTCTGCCCGGTAGTGACGACGTAGGTCAAGGGCTGACTGGAAGCACCGGCACGCTGTTGGAGAGCACAAACACCGGTGGGACAGGTGGTATCCGGGAACTCGACGCCGCCACCGGCGCCCCACGAGCGAGGCTGGCCGATCAGCCGGGGCGGACGGTGTCCGGGGTGGCGGTCAGCACACGGCCGAACCGGCCCAGCGTCGTCTGGCAGTTGACGCTGCGCGACCATTTCGCGATCGCCCGAGATCCGTTCACGCTGGCCGAGCAGCGCCACGTCCCGTATCAGGGCGAGGGGTGGGGCCTGTGCGACGACGGCACTCAGCTGGTGCACAGCGACGGAACGATGCGGCTGAGGTTGCGCGACGCGGAGACATTCGCGGAGAAGGACGTCGTCGAGGTGGCCGGTGGGTGGTGGGCTACGGGGCGTCTTGGCGAACTGGAGTGCGTCGTCACCGACGGACGCCGCGAGGTGTGGGCGAACCTGGCGGGAACCAGCTGGATGCTGCGCGTCGATCTCTCCGCGCGTGCCGTCACCGCGGTCGCCGACCTCGCACCGGTGATGGCCGCGTCGATGACCACCACGATCAGCGACGCGATCAGCGGGATCGCCATGATCCCCAACGCCCGCAACGAGTTCTGGATCTCAGGTAAGGGCTGGCGGGCACCTGTGCGGATCCGGCTGGTGCCAAGACCGAACCGGTAAGGATCCCCGATCCTGATCTGCCACGCGGGCGCGGCGCGAGGAGTTCAGTGCGGTCCGGCGATGTCGACCGATCGACGATGGCGGTACACCGCGAAGGCGATGAGCTACTCGTGTTCGGCGTCGTCGACGGGAGCCGCCAAGTCTTTTCCGGACTACCGGTTGCCCTCATCACCGGCCCCGGCAGGATGACGGTCATGAACGACGTCGCAGGCCCGCCGGCCGCTACCAGCGCGTTGGACATCGCCGTCGAACGTGCGCCGCATCCATGGGAACACCAGTTCGCCGTGTACGCGGCGTCGGAGACAGGCTGGATGGGCGGCGACTCGACCTACTCCGTGTCGCTGGCCAACGGGCAGCGGCTCTGGTTGTTTTCCGACACCCGGCTCGCTGACGATCGGTGGATCAACAACAGCGTGGTGATCCAGTCTCCGGACGGCACGCTTCGCACCGTGCACGGTGGAACCGCAGCCGAGCCCGATGCGCTCGTCGTGCCGCCTAGCCGGATCGGTGAGGATGGGCTGACACGCTGGCTGTGGACCTCGGACGCCGTGGCCCTGGACGGCCCGGACCACCCGGTGGCCGATCATCGCTTGTGGACGTTCTTCCAAGAATTCCGCTCAACCAAGCCAGATTCCGAAAAAGGTGAGTGGGACTTCGCTTGGGTCCGCAGCATTCTGGTCGAGCTCTCTCTGCCAGATCTCCGGGTCCTCGGTCAGACACCCATCGACGACGGCACCGGTGTGCAGTGGGGTGCTGCGGTCCAGCGCGTCGGCGACGAACTGCTGGTGTACGGCCTCATCGACCAGGGGCATGAGAAGCATCTCGCAGTGGCGAAGTCGCAGCTTTCAGACCTGAGCGGAAGATGGTCATACCGAACCGCCGATCAGCGTTGGTCGAGCCAGCCGGGCGACACAGGCCGGCTGCTGACCGGCGTCAGCAACGAGTTCGCCGTGCTCCCTTTGCCTGGCCCCACTGAGGAGTGGCTGCTCGTCACCTCGGATACGACGTTGCCGTTCGGCGAGTGGCCGATCGTCGCGTACTGGTCGACCGACGCGACCGGCCCGTGGACTGGGCCGATTCCGGTGCACGACCCGGCCCGCGAGGCGAACCCGCCCGTGGGTGGCAACCGTTACGCCTACAACCCGACGCTGGTCCAGCTTGCCGACACCAGCTTTGTGCTGGCGTACAACGTGAACAGCACTTTGGAGGAGGTCACCGCGGATCCACGGATCTACCGGCCCAGATTCCGGCAGGTACGGATCTCGCGGCGGTGACTCGTAGGCCCTCAAACCCTGCTGCGCTTTCTCAAAGAGAACTGCACCTGAGCTGCACTTGTGCAGCCGATGTGAGAGTCGACCCCTCGCTATGACCGTCGCCGAGGTCGTCGATCGCGCCTCGCGGCCGGCCCGCGCGCCGCTCACCAGGCTGCCCACCTCGGTCGCTGTCGGCCGCCGTCCACGTCGCGACCGCGCCCAGCGCTAGATCAACCCGACCTGAATGCCAGATTCCACCTGGCATCGCGCCTGAACTGCGTTCGCCACTCGAAGTCTGTTCCCTGCTCGACCGTGCCGCCGACCAGCACGATGCCCAGGTATCGGCGGATCTGCTGGAAGCTGCGGTTGGGAACGCCGGCGAGGTCTGCGCCGTGCTTACAGGGCTCGCACACCATCGTCACCCTGATCGTGACGTCACCGCCGCACAGGACCGCGCCGGGGGCAACCTGGTCAGCGCCTGGACTCCGGCGCTCCAGGATCAAGTTGGACCGCGCTCCTGCAGGAGCGACGCCGCACTCCGCGAGACTGTCTGCGAAAGCAATCGTCAGTTGGCGTGGGGACCGCTCAGCGTTGACGTCACCGATGACGCCACGCTGCGGACAAAGCTCGAGGACGTTCTGCTCCGCCATCGGCTCGCCGCGCAGCGTTTTCGCGTACAGCAGCGCCGCCCGGACGCCGGGCACGGTGTCGTCGATCAGCACCCGCGAGACGGTAGCAACCACCTACCCGACCAAAAGTTCAACGAGCGTCCCGATGGCCGCTGAACCTGTCCGCGACATGGCAGCACGGACTGGCGAACCCCCACAACTTCATCGAGCGCACGATCGCATACAGCGCCGAACGCTAGGCCGTTCAGGTGGCATGATTTCGATCATGGTTGGCGCCTTCACGGCCCTGAACGACTTTCAGCCGTGGCGAGGGCTAGACAGGTGATGGCGCCGGCTGCGAGCCGGGCCAGGCGGTTGGGGGCAGCGCCGAGCGGGATCACGCTGCAGATGTGCTTGTTCTCAAGAGCGTTGGCCAGGCGTTCCCAGGTCTCTGGGTCTTCTGTGGCCACCGGTGCGGCGGTCGCGGGAAAGTGCTCGGGCCACGGCCCGTTCTCGTCGCGGTAGTTCTGCCAGCCGGGCAGGTCGACGGTGGTTGCGCTGAGACGCCGGTCGTGTTCGAGCAGGGCGGCCGCGGCCAAGAAGGAGAGCTCGGCGGACGCGGTGGTGAGGCTGCGTCCGTGGTACATGCTCAGCAGCAGTTGCTCGACCTGCAGCCACAGTTCTGCCGGCGTAACGCCGTCGGTGTTGAGCTCGCCCGCGCGGTCGGTCAGCGAGGAGAGGTTGAGGTGCGTGATGCCATGCAGGCCCTGTCGGTTGTCCGACGGCCGATTCGAATCTTCTTCCACATCTAATACCTGACGGACAGCACCTGGTCACGGCGGGCAACGCCGTAGGAGTGGTCCCTGCCTGACTGTGGTCAACGAGGCTCGTGCGGCTCGACGGGCCAGCCGCCACCCGGCGGCTTGGTTCCCCACATCGGAGTAGGCGCGGGAACGCTGCGTCCATGGCGATGATGGAACCGATCGGGAGCGAGTTCGATCTCCGTGGTGGCGGTGAGCAGCCACACGCGATAGGCGGTCGGTGGTTGCTTGGCGACGTTCCACGGGTCGTCAGCGGAGTCGGCGATGCCCCAGATCGGGCTGAGGATGCCGCCGACGTCGCCGTCGTGTTCGCCGCCGTGCACCCGGATCGGTGTGCCGGTGGCCCAGCCGCCCTGGCGGTGCAGCAGGACTCGGTCGAGCAGTTCGACGCTGGTGCGCAGGCCACGTTGGTAGTTCGACTCGGGGTCGGGCGTCAGCTCGGGCGTGCCTGCCAGGTCGTGCTGTTCGTGTTCCTGTAGCCAGGACCATGCCGACGCGACCGGGTCGGCCGTGGCGGAGTCCAGCCCGGCGGAGTCCAGCCCGGCGGAGTCCAGCCCGTTGGAGTCGAGTACGTGCCCGCACCGGCCGAGTTCTCTCACGATGTGGGTGGGCGCGGTGGGATCGAGTGCGCGGACGAGCACCGCTCCAGGTGGCAGATTGTCGAGTCGGCCTGGCCTGGCCTGGCAGGTGAGGTAGGCGAGGATCCGCAAGACATCGCGGCAGGCCTGGTAAGTGATCGTGCCCGGCGCGTCGACTGGCGCGAAGCCTGTCAGGACGTGGTCGGCGAAGCTCGTGGCGATCGCCCAGTGGATGGCCCGGTGTTCGCCATCGGGTATCCGCCGTTGTGTCACAGGTGGTGACTGTAGGAGAGCTGCTGGGTCGCCGCGGTGGGTGTGAGTGGAACGGGTGGATAGTGTTTGCCGCCGTGATCACGTTGATGCAGCTCAATGGCCTGAACCTCTACGGCAGCCTGGAGCCCGCCGAGCAGGAGCGGTTCGCCCGCTTGGAGGCCTTGGTGCGTGACCGTGGCCCGGACGTGCTCGCGGTGCAGGAGATCATCGCCAAGGGCGACGACGCGGAGAAGCGGCGCGGGGCGGTCGAGGGGGTGCGACGGCTGGCGGAGGCGACCGGGCTGTGCTGCGAGGTCAGCGGTGAGCCCGCGGTCGCGGTCGGCGGCGTCTTTCATCACACCGCCGTGTTGTGGAAGCCAGGTATCGAGCCGGTGCCAGGCACGCTGCGCACGCTTACTCGTAGTCCAGCGGGCATGTGGCACTGCGCGACCGCCGTCGTGCTCGACGTCGGCGGACCCCTGCTGAGGGCCGGGTCGGTGCAGCTGTCGCCGTTCGACCAGGTGTGGGCAATCGCGGACGCCAAGCAACTGACGGCGATGTTCAACGTCGACGCAACCGCCGGGTTCGCCGGGGGCGACTACAACGGCATCGGCGCAACCCAGGTCATCACCGGTGAGGATTACGTCTACTACGACCACAATCCCTACGTCGGAAGGTTCGCACCGCCGTGGCATCCCGACCACGGTTACCAGTTCGACGAGGAGGGCAACCTCGACCGGCGGGCCGCGATCCGACTCGAACACCCCCGCCTCGGCGCGATGCGGGACTGCGCGGTGCTGGCCGGCAGCCCGTGGACGCCGACCACCGGGTTCCACCGAGACGATCGGCATCCGCCCCGGCGCGTCGACCGCTGGTACGCCACGAACCACGTTCCTGACGGCGCGGTCACCGCCAGCCGGGTCGTGGATCGCGACGCTGTCAAGGCGGTGATCGCGGGAGTCGAGATGGATCTGACCGATCACCTGCCGACAGAGATCGACGTAGACGAACACGCGCTCGCCGCCTGATCTTCGCCCGCGCGACGCGGATCGGTGGCGCCGCCCAGTTCGCAAACGGCATCACACCGAAAGGTTCGACGCGTAGTCCGGCGGCGGGTGTGGTGAGCACGCGGGCCTACGATCCGGCTCCATGCAGAGCTTTCAAGATCGCATCTGGTCACCGCCGGGTTCGCGGCCGCACCTGCTGCTGCTGGGCGACGAGGCGTTGGCGGCCTACGCCGCGGAGCTGAACGGGTGGATCCGCAGCTGGTGGGAGCAGCACGGCGACGACCGGACCTGGCACGAGATCGTGGAGGAGATCCCCGCGCACTACCTGCACCTGACGCTGACCTGGGTGGACCAGCTGACCGCGCAGGTCGGGCCGCAAGCCTGGAACCGGCTGCGGGAGGAGTTCGCGGCGCGGATGGCCGAGGTGGAGCCGGTGCGGGTGAGCATCGGCGAGCCGATGGTGCGCAGTGTGGCGCTGGAGCTGTACGTCCATCCGTCACCGGAACTGCAGGACCTGGCAACACGAGCACGCGCCTCGGTGCGGGCCGTGTTCGGTGACGCCGCCGCGCCCGAGCCGACTGAGCAGCGCCCGTACCGGCCGCACGTGTCGACCTTGTACAGCCGGGCGGCGTTCAACACCGACGGTCTGCAACACGCGCTGCTGAAGGACTTCGGCCTGGCGGTGGGGGAGCACTCCACGGTGTTCACGATGAACCCGGCGGCGATCCTGTGTGACCAGGACACCTTTGCTGCCGGCGGTTTCCGGTGGGACCAGGACAGCGCGGTGGTGATCCCGGTCGGCAGCTGACCGGCACCGGCGAGCCGCCGTGCCGACGACAAGGCTGGTCCTCAGCACCAGCATCACCGAGGCACCACGGCCGTCAGCCTGGCACCATGGTCGACGTGAAGACGGAGCTGACCACCGTGACCCCACAGCAACAGCAGCGGCTGGCCGAGGGCATGGCGGACCTGCTGCGGCTACGAGCTGCCGATCCGAACCCACTTGCGCGCGAGCACAGCCCCTGCCGGGCCTCATCGGCCGACCAGGCACCCGAGACGAACGTCCCGGAGGTCGAGGGCACGCATCTCGATGTGCGTCGGTTCGCGAGCTGGCCAGGCGTGCGCCTGGTCCACGGTGACGAGCGTGAGGACCTACTGACCTGGCTCTTCACGTACCAGGCCAGCAGGAAAGAACGCGGCGCTCCGCTCCGTCGTGCCATCGACGATGTCACCCGCGACGACACCCCGTCCAAGTTCCTGCGCGTGCTGCGTGAAGAAGGCTTCACGGAAGCAGCACGGGTGCCCGACTACCGAGGTGATGACCTTCGGTTGCTCACCCACCCAGACGGCTGGCTCGCCCAGGTCGAGATCACCACGCGCGGCGGCAGGGCTTCCGCCTGGGCCTGGTTGTCGATCAACGCAATAGCGGTCGACCACGAGTTGGTGTTCGCCGGGCCATCCTGGAAATACGCTCACAAGTTCGAGGAACACAACCCGCTGATCTACGGCACCGCCCTGGTCAATGGGACAGGTCTGCGCGTGCTGTGCGCGCTGCTGCGCGCGGCAACCCTGCCGGTCAACCCATGGCAAACCCCGGCCGTGCGCGATTGGCTCGGCGGTGAACCTCCGCTAGTACCCAACGACCCCGGCGGTCTCAGTGTCAGCCAGTCCGTCGCCGCGACGACGGCGGTACTCAACTCGCTGCCCGCCGCCACGCGCACGCTCATCGAACCCGACCTTCGTGCACGAGAGAGTCGAGCGCGAAGTGCGTCCTGATCGGACCTGTGAGTTCGCCACGAACAGCCGTGGTGCCGACGTCACGACGAATTGACCTTCGGCTCTGTGCAGACCGCGGCGCCTCACGCTCATCCCCAGGCCTCTGTGGCGGTTCCCGCAGGCCCCCTCGCCCTGATCTCGGCTGACCTTGCTCCCGGACCGACGACTGGACCTTGACGTGCACACGTTCTTCACGCCCAACCGAGTCTGGCCGCCAGGACAGCACTTGCTGCATGTCTACTACCTGCCCGAACCTGCGCAGGTAGCGCCGACACAGGAGGTCTACCTCCCGGCCCTGGAGGATCACCTCGATTGTCTCGCTCTTGTTCCGCCCCAGTGGATGCACGCCACCCTGGTCAAGATCACCCGGCCTGCCGAGACCATCGACGACAACCTGCGGGGCACGCTGGCCACCGCGCTGAAGGATGGTCTCGCAAATCTGCCGAAAGCGAAGATGATCGCTGGACCCGCAGTGGCCGGCGCGAGCGCGATCATGCTCGACCTGACCCCAGACAAGGACTGGAACAGGCTGCGCGACGCCGCCGCGGCGATCGTCACCGATGTTCTGGGACCGGGCAACGTCAGCATCGGCGGCGGCCGGCCACACCTGACCCTCGCCTACGGCATCGGCAACGGGGACTCAGGCGCCATGGGATCCGGGCTGCGCCGCGCCACCGATCTCCGTCTCCCGCTCGTACTCGACCGCCTTCACCTGGTCGAGGTCACCCAGCATCCGGAGCCGGACACCTATGGATACCGCTGGTCCGTGCTGGCCGAACTCGGCCTGAGTACGTCCACGCCATCGCCGTGAGCTGGTACTGCCATCGAACCACTCCGTGGAATCAGCACCTCGAAAATACCCACGGTCGTAGCGCGACAAGCGGGGGAACAAGGATGGCAGCGCCTGGTGGCGTGGCATCCAGGGAACAGCCAGGTCGAGCCGGGGTTGGTCGCGCGATCGGCCGCGTAGCCCTGCAGCATCGCGGCGAAGAGTTGCGGAACAGATGAGGGTCGCCGACGCGGATGAGGACCTGGACTTCGTCCCAGGTGACGTGAATCAGGCGGACCAAACGGGTGAATCGGGTCCAAACTGACCGCGTCGCCAACAGTCCGACGCCGAAAAGGGTCTTAGTAGGTGTGGAACCACAACCAGTCCCAGAGACTTGGCGCGGAGAAGGCGCACACCTGTTGGCGCACGAGCTCGTCACCATGTTGCGACGCGATGGACACATCCACCCGAACGAGGCCGCTGATGTTTATGACGAGGTAGTCAGTCTGTTGCTCCAAGGTTGATCGCATCGCCATGGCCCAGGTAGGCCAACGCTCGCTCAGCACCGACCTGCGACGGTGAGCACATGAGCCTGGCAGACGAGATCCGCGCCAGGCGGATCATCGCGGACGAGATCGCCACCGGGAAGGCCCTTGAGGAACATCGGAACGGAAACCAGCGCTAAGGACTGATCGACCAGATCACGCAGGCCGCCGCGAGCTGTGCGGTCCGGTCGTTCTTGCGGGTCAGCCAGATGCCGGTCTTCTCGCTCAGGAGTCCGGCGAGGAAGAAAGGGCCGAGCGCTCCGAAGACCCCGAACGCCAGTGGGTCCTCCCGCTGGGTGAACATCTCCGACCTGGCGTATCACGACCGCGCGACGGCCGACCTACAGAACATGACGAAGCAGAGCCTCACGACCCAGGACCGGCCGCCGCAGCGCGTGTGGGCCGCGCCCGCATTCGGCGTGCTGGCCAGCGTCGCGGTGATCACGCTGGCGGTGCTCCGTCACGAGGTGTGGTGGCTGCTCGCAGGCCTCGCGCTGGCGTTGTGCGCGGTGGGCCTCGGCCTCCACACGATGTTCGCGCGGCGCCGTCGCGAGCAGGTGCTGCCGCGCCTGCAGGCGGAACGCGCACGGTTTCTCGCGTTGCCACGTCAGGGATACTGACCTCGGCGAACGTGACGGACGGCCCCGTCGACCCCGGCGCGGAAGGACCCGCCTTTGATGGAGCCATCCGACCCGCTCGAGCGCCCGGCCACCGCCACCGGACCAGGTGGCCCCGAAGGCAGGTACGTCTACCTCAACCCGCCTGGGTTCTTGTGGCGCGCGGTCGAGGTCGTCAGTAAGAAGCTCACCGCCGAGCAGGCACAGGCC
Source organism: Pseudonocardiales bacterium (assembly GCA_032230575.1). Classification (GTDB taxonomy): domain Bacteria; phylum Actinomycetota; class Actinomycetes; order Mycobacteriales; family Pseudonocardiaceae; genus Lentzea. The sequence goes on from JAVXWK010000251.1 coordinate 15,166, forward strand.
CTGAAGATCCACTCCGGTGAGCACCTGGCACTCCTGCTGACCACGGCGGTCCTGACGACGGCCCCGATGAGCATCGACACCGCTGGCGGCCACGACCTGGTGTTCGACCTGGCCAACCGCGAACCGCAGGCGACACCCGCCGTGGAACTGGGCATGACCGAGCACCCGTACGCCGACTTCGAGATCAAGTCCCTGCCCGGTGGATTCCGCGAGTTCAACGCCGGCATCGACCGCGCCGAACGTGCGGGTCGTCCGCCCCGCCAGCCTGGGTTCGGCGCGACAGTGCGGTCAGTCAACGACATCCTCGCCCTCGAGGGCCGCCAGATGATCGACGCGGCGCGAGCACAGCTTGAGCGCAAAGCGCAGACGGGACACTCCCGAAACATCTTCCTGATCGCGCACCTGCTGGAGCATCCCGCAGTGGAACCGATTGCCGGGCACGTGATCGCGCACATGCTGGAACCGCTGACCGACCTTCACGACATCGCCACTGTCTGGCTGCTGTGGGCGCCCACGCATCTCGTGCTCTGGTCAACGGCAACCCAGACCTGGACCGACGTGATGTTCGCGGCCTCGGACATCCCCAACGATCCCGACCTTCGCTTCGACTCCGACCTCGACCTGCTCCAGGACGTCGAGGACGAGTTCCTCAACCGCATCGGCCACACCACCGGATCCCCCTACCTCTTCCGGATCGAAGCCACGGGCAGTGAGCAGCCGCGACCGGACGGGGCAGAAGGCGAGCAGGCCTAGCAGCCCGAACACTCCCGGCGGAGCCACGCTGGTTCTCCGACGGTCACCTCGGAAGTGCGGCCCGGCCGCAGCGCCGGACACCCTCGCCGACGCATTCGGAGATCGCGGTGTCGTGCCGCGCGATGTCGCTGTTGAGGTGCGTCTCACCTGCGGAACAGGTTGTCCCGCCTGCCCTTGTTGACCTCGATCGCGGGCTCGGAGCGCAGTCTTCCGCGGCGGGTTATCGGAGTGCGGCGATCAGGGCGTGGCGATGGTCGGGCCACATGAACCCCAGCGTGACCAGCGGGTGCCAGCAGGCGCCCAAGTCTGGTCGCAGGCTGAGGTTCGCGCGGGCGGGCAGGTCGATCCTTACCGTGTAGACGGCGGTCCAGGCGTTCAGGGTGTGGGCGCTGGAGACCGGACGGATTGCCCGCACGATCTCGGCGCGGCTGTCGGGCGGGATGGCCAGGCCGGTCTCCTCGAGCAGCTTGCGGCGAGCGGTGGCGATGATGCCGGCCACTGTGGGCGTGCGGTTTCCGTCGCGCCAGCTTGCGGCCGTGCGGCCTTCGTCGGCGGGGGCGCTGTGGCCGCCGGGCAGGGCGGGGATCAAGCCGTCGTGCGGGGTCGCGCGGGTAGTGAGGAGGACCTGGTCGCCGGCGACGGCGACGGCGTCGGCGATCACGGACTCTCCGAGGCGGTAGGCGGGCCCGAGGCTGGTGGGCAGGCCAATGCGTGGGTCGGCGAGCAGTTGGTCGGCGTGCGGGTGCAGCGGGCGGCCGTGCTGGTCCAGCGCCCACCCTCGGTCGCGGAAGTACTCCTGCAGGGCGGCAGGCACCGGCGGGCGACCATCTGGCGAGGTCGGGACGGCCAGATCGAGCAGCACCGGGTCGATGTCTGCGCGATTGGGGTGGTGGAGGAGGTCGAATCCGGCGGGCACGCGGGCCTCTGTCGCGGAGATCCAGTCGAAGTCCGGATGCTGGTCGAGCAGCCGTCGCGGGTGAGCGGGTCCGCAGACGGGCGCGACGTTGACGGCGATCGTGTCCAGGTCTGCCGCGGTGTACGGGCGGTCGCCGTAGCCCTGCCCCCAGCGGGTCTCGTCCGGAACCAACAGTGCGTCATGTTCGGCGATCATCGACATCGTGTTCATGCGTGTCAGCATGTCGCTGGATCGGTTGGGGGAGAACAGGCCTGCTGTTTCCAGTGTGGACGGAAACAGTGGAAACCAGGAAACCCGCAGCACCGTCGCGGGCGGTGCCGCCGCGTGCTGGGCTTGTCGTCTGGAAGGTGTCCTTGCGGTCGCGCGTCATTGTGTGCGGCCGCGAGGACACACCAGATGAGGTCAGGACTGCTGGGCTTTGCCCGCGCTGGTGCGGGGGGTGCGGATGAGGGCGATGGCGATGACAGAGGCGTTGTCCCGGTCTCCGGGCCGGCCGTGCTCGAGTGCGCCGTGGAGAAGTTCGTCCGCCACCGCGGCGGCGCCGGTGTGCTGGTGCACGCGCACGATCTCGGTCATGCGGGCGAGGCCGAGCACGCTGTGGACACCGTGGGTGGTCAGCAGGACCAGCTCGTCGTCGGTGAGCGCGGACGGGATCGTGCCCACGGTGCTGCGAGCCAGGGTGACGCGCTGGAGCCGGTCGTAGGCGGCGGCCTCCTGCTCGGTGCGGCCGACGTTGCGCAGCTGCTGGCCGTGCGTGTGGTCCTCGGTGAGCTCGGCCAGTTCGTGTCCGGACCAGGTGTGGGCACGGGCCCGGCCGACGTGCACGACCGCGACCGGGGAGCCGGGCCGGACCACCGCGAGCGCGCCGACGCCGTCAACCGGCACGAACTCCCGGCCGGGGTCGGCGAGCATCGACCCGGCCGAGCTCAACCCGTTGAGCGCCCCGTACCGGGCGGCGAGCATGACTGCGGCGGGCGCGCAGACGCGCATCGCGCGGGCCGTCTCGGCGCTGGTGCCCTTGCCGTCGAGGACTGCCGCCGCGACGGTGCCCGCCGTCGCGTAGTGCTCGACCGCCACCGCGTCGGCGTTGCGCGCCTTGTCTCCGGGGTGAGTGGCGGTGGCGACGGTGACCACCAGGTCCTCCTCGATGCCGGGAGCGGTCAGGTCCCAGGTCGAGGTGGTGGTCACGGCGGTGTTCGTGCTGGTCACGATGGATTCCCCTTAAGTCGATGCCCGAGTGGCCGAGCGGCGCCAGCGTCTCCCCGAGGTGTGGGGAAAGCGTGGGGAGAGCGTGGGGGACTGTCGTTGACCCGACGTTGACTCGATGTTGGCTCGGCGCCTCGCCGAGCCAACATCAATCTCTGTTTGCGCAGTTCCAGGTCCTGTGGCCCGGCTACGTTCGGCGTTTGACTGGTGAGGCCGCGTATTCAACTATCGCGAGTTCTCAGCGGTTGTCGCGGTGAGTGATCGCCGGGTGCGCATCGGCTCCAGGTCGCGCGGCGGACGGTGCCGGCAGGCATGCGCGGGGCGGGAGGAGTCGACGTGGATGTGGGCGCGGTCGTCGAGCTCGGCCGCGGCTGGGCGGAGCTCACGGCGGCCGAGCTGCACTCGAGCTGCGGCTGGGTGCTCCAGCGCGGACCATCCGGCTCACCACCGCACATCGGTCACCAGTTGGGGGTCAAGTCGCGCAGCTCGTCCAGGAATGCGCTCACCTGCCGCTGCTGCCGGCGGCTGGGGCGAGGCGGGGCCGGGTCGGACCGCTGGGCGCGTTCTTGTTCGCGGGCGTGGTGTTCCTCGACGTACTGCGGGTGCCGCTTCAGGTGCCGGTGGGCGTTGAGAACCTGGACCCGGCCGTAGCGGACCTGTCCGTCGCCCATGCCCTCGTAGTGGCGCAGGCTCGGTGACGGCGCCAGCGGCGCGATGTGGAAGGCAGCGAGGATTCGGTCCAGCTCGGTGTCGGCAACGTCGAACACGGCCGCGACCTGTGCGCGGGTCAGGCTGCGTCGGTCCACGACACCGTGCAGGTCCAGCAGCGGCTCCAGGCCGTCGACCAGCTCCGCGAGTGTGCTGTCCAGGCGGTAGCAGGCGGTGATCATGTTGTAGCCCCAGTTCACCCACAGCAGGCCGAGTTCGGGATCCGGGTACATCACCGGCGGGTCGTGGGGGCGGCCGCCGGGCAGCGCGAGCACGTAGCCGTCGAGCGTGTTCAGGTGGCGGTTGTGCCGGACTGACCGCACTTCGTTGTCGGCGTACTCAGGCTTGACCCGCGCGCGGATCTCTGGCTCGTCGGACATGTCCACGTGTGGCAGGTCCGGGTCGGGCGCGAAGTCCTTCGCCGAGTTGTGCTGGCGAAGCAGCGTCGTGATCCGGTGGAGCAGCAGGCGGGTGGTCTCGACGCGGTTCTCCTCAGCCAGCAGCGGCGTGGCCTCCTCGGTGCGGGCTGGCCGCACGGTGAGCGACCAGTAGTCCATGTCGTACTCGTCGGACGCTCCGGGTTCGGACCAGCCGCTCACACCCTCGTCCTTGCGGCGCAACGGAACGACGATTGAGCTGTGCCAGGTCTGGGGCTCGCCGTCACGACCGGGCCGCTCGGCGGTGGTCAGTCCGGGGTGGTCGTGGGCCAGCCACTGCGGCCCTGCGCTGGAGCGGGGCCACTCCAGCCGGACCGGAGTGTCGAGATCGTGGTACTCGTTGGTCACGATGGCGAGGGTCGGGGGACGGTCATCGGCTGCGGCCATGACGGTTCTGCTCCTGAGGGGTGCGCCATCCCGACCAGGCCGGGATGGAAGACGAATGCGGCCACGCCGCAGGCCCCCCGTCGCGGCATCTTCCCGGTGAACGCGAAGGGCGTCCCGGTTGGAGCGCGAGGCGCGGCCTGCGGCCGTGAAAGTCCGTGGGTTCTGATCCTCGCCAGCCCGAACAGGGCTCGGCGCTGGGTGCCGCGGGGGCACGAAAGCGTGCGGATGCTGCCGCAGTCGTTGCGATCCTCGCCCGAGCGCGTGGCGCCAGGCGCTGCCGTCACCGGGACAGTGTCCCAGGAGGTGACCTCACTGTATCGGAACAGGCCCGTACGCAGAACCGAGCGGAGCCGGCACGGACGGGTCGGCTCCGCTCGCTTCTGCCTCGAGTACGCACCGCCGTTCAGGCCCCGTGGCGGGCAAGGCCGCGAACGTGGGCCGCACCCTCACCGGCGGCCAGTAGACGGCGTTTGAAGTATCCGCCGAAAATCGGGCGGATATCGGCTGACCAGCAGTGAACCGGCCGCTTCGCGCGGTTTCGTCTACTCGTACAGGCCATCGAACTCAGGGTGGTCAACGACGTCGACTCCGTCGAGCTGATCGGACGCCCCGCCCGATCGAGCCTGGTGTGCGGCAGCCTGTGGAAGAACGCGCAGCGTGCGCGATCCGGAGGCGTGTGCTGCCGAGGTGAGCGCCGGGGGTTCTCTGCGGTGACCTTTGTCCACAACTGCACGTCGTCACTTGCGTCGTGTGTCTTGAGTCAGGACATGTGTGGCCTTGCGCCAGTGCGCACTTCGGCCGATGGAACCGACGAGCCGATCCACCGCGTGGCCGTCGAGTCGGTGGCACTCTTGACGCATGTCGTGGCCTGCGGACACCGGTCCTGTGCTCCCGTGGACGGTGCACGATCGACAGCACTTGCCGAACCCCTTCACCGGGCGCGCCACGTACATGCTCGATCGCGTCGGCGACGATGGGACGCTCCTGTACTGCCACTTCTGCGACCGGTATGTGCATCCACGCGAGCAGCCAGGGGGCCTCTGACTCGTGCTGATCCCCCCGACCGGGTTCGGACGTGGCGGAGGGGTTGGTGTTCAAGACCGATGTCGACCAGCCGGGCCGGGATTGCCGATCTGGCCGGCGGCTGGAAGATCACTGGGATGGCCCACTGCGGGTGAGCCCAGAGTGTCGGTGCGGATGCTTATCGTGTTCTGGTGTCGCACAACGGGATGGTGGTCGGTCAGCTCGACGGCGGCGAGATCGTCGACCTGACCGGCGAGGACAGCGCGCGGCTCCATATCGCGGCGCTGCGCGCGGCCGGCGAGCCCAGCACGAACGCCGGCGACCACGCGGAGCGGGCTGCCGGGCTGGTGACCGCGTTCCCGCCGAGCGTGGTGCGGGCGTTGCACCGCTACGGCAACCACGGGTCGGTGCACAACGCGCTGCTGGTGCGCGGCCTGCTGCCGCACAGCGCCGGTCTGCCGCCGTCGCCGGGCACCACGACCCCTGCCGCGCTCGGCCCGGACGTGGATGCCGCCGCGCTGACCTTGCTGGCGGTGGCATCGCAGCTGGGTGAGCCGTTCACGTTCGCCTCGCTGTACGAGGGCCGCCTGGTGCAGCACGTCACCCCGGTACCCGGCCAGGAGGACGCGCAGACCAGCGAGGGCAGCGACACCGTGCTGGCCTGGCACGTGGAGGACGCGTTCACCGAGGCGCGCTGTGACTTCTTCGGGCTGCTGTGCCTGCGCGGCGAGCCCGGCGCGGCGACCCTGCTCGCGGCGGCGCGGGCGCTAGAGCTGCCCGCCGAGGTCGAGCGGGTGCTGCGCGAGCCGCGGTTCGTGGTCGAACCCGACATCGCGCACGGCGCCGGCCCCACCCCTGGCTTGCCGGCATGCGCGGTGCTGTCCGGCCCGCCCGCGGATCCGGAGATCTGTTTCGACGCGGTCTACCAGCGTCCCGCCGACCCCGGTGACACCGCCGCGGCCACGGCGCTCACGGCCTTGGCGGACGCGATCGGCGGGGCGGCGGTGGCGCACGTGCTTGAGCCGGGCGAGTTGCTGATCGCGGACAACCGGCGGGTGGTGCACGGCCGCAGCGTGTTCCGGCCCCGCTACGACGGCACCGATCGGTGGCTGCTGCGCACGATGGTCTGCGCCTCGCGACGAGCGCACCGCCGTCGTGGCGCGTCCCGCGCCCTGCCCTGACCCCCGTCCCGTTGCCGGGGTCCGTCTCGTGGAAGGTCGTGTCGTTGTTCAACGCCCCCGCCGTCACCGCCGACACCGTTGCCCCGCCCCGAACCCGGCCACTGGCCGCGTGGTCGGCTGATGAGTTCAGCCCGCTGGCCGAGGTCGTCGTCGGCACTGCCGCCGGTGCCCGCATCCCGGTCCTGGACCGGTCAGCGTGGCTCAACCTGTACCCGGACCTGGCCGCCGCCGAGCTGGCTGGGATCGTCACGGGCACGTTCCCGGCGCCGGTGCTGGCCGAGGCGGAGGAGGATCTCGACGCGCTGGCGGAGATCCTGGGCGGGCTAGGCGTGACCGTGCACCGCCCGGCGCCGGTGGCCCACAGTGCGCCGTTCGCGACGCCGCACTGGCGGGCCAGCGGCTTCTACTCCTACTGCCCGAGGGATCTGGCCCTGGTGGTCGGGTCGACGATCATCGCGGCGCCGAGCCCGATGCGGGCGAGGATGTTCGAGCTGGCCGGGCTGCGCGCGCTGTTTCAGGAGCGGATGCTGTCCGGGTCGGCGTGGATCTCCGCCCCGGTCCCGCAGTTGCTCGACGAGCTCTACCCGCTCGACGACACCGGCCATCCGACGCTGGGCGAGGCCGAGCCGGTGTTCGACGCGGCGAACGTGCTGCGCGCGGGGCGCGACCTCTACTACCTGGTGTCCGGAAGCGGCAACGAGCTCGGAGCCCGCTGGCTGCAGACGACGTTGTCCGCGCTCGGGGACTACCGGGTCCATCCGATCCGCGGCGTGTATCCGCACACCCACATCGACTCGACGATCAGCCTGATCCGCGACGGCCTGGTGCTGCTCAACCCCGCCCGGATCACCAACCCCGCGCAGCAGCTGCCGCGGCCACTGCGGTCGTGGGACTACCTGTGGTGCCCGCCGATGACCACCACACCGACGGCGATGGCGAACCCGCTGTCCTCGGAGTGGATCGGCATGAACCTGCTGATGGTCCGCCCGGACCTGGCCATCGTCGACGCCGCCCAGCACCAGCTCATCGCCGCGCTCGAGAACCGGGGCGTCGAGGTCGTGCCGCACACGCTGCGCCACGCGCGGGTCCTGGGTGGCGGGTTCCACTGCGTCACCCTCGACATCCGCCGCAGCCCGGCCGCCAGCCCGGACGTGTCACCGACCAGGGAGAGCGTGATGATCGAACCCGCCGCCCACCAGCATCCGGACGTCCGCGCGGCGGGGTCGCTGGCCGCCCGCTACGCCGAGCTGCGCACCGTCCCGGCCGCCCGGCAGGTGCTGGTCGCCCGCTCGCGGGTGGTCGACGTGCTGCGCCGGTCGCTGCACGACTGCGGGCACGTCGAGGTCGACACGCCGCTGCTGCAGCGCAGCCGCCCCGCGCCCGGCCGGTCGTTCCGCACCGAAACCCAGTCGCTGGACCCGCACATCTACCTGAGGTCCTCGCCGCTGCACCTGCGGGCGATGCTCACCACCGGGATGGAGCGGGTCTTCGAGATCGGCCGCTCGTTCCGCGACGAACCCGTGGATCCGACCCACTCGCCGGAGTACAGCCTGGTCGAGCTGTACCAGGCGGGCGCGGACTACGCGACACTGCGCGCCACCGCACAGGACCTGATCACCGCCGCCGCCCGCGCGGTTCTGGACGGCACCGAGATCATCACGCGCAGCGGCGAGGTCGTCGACCTCGCGGCGCCGTGGGCGGTGGTGCCGTTCCACACCGCCCTGGCCACCGCGCTGGACCAGCCGGTCGACCCCGGCACCCCCGCCGCCGAGCTGCGGCGCCTCGCCGAAGGACACGAGGTGCCTGTCCGCTCGGGCGCGGACGCGGACGAAATCCTGCTGGAGCTCTACGACCGTCTCGTCGAAGCGACCACCGTCGCACCGACCTTCTACGTCGACTTCCCGGCCGGACCATCCCCGCTCGCGGCCACCTGCGGCCACGACGGGCGGCTGGCGCAGAAGTGGGACCTGGTCATCGGCGGCCGCGAGATCGCCACCGCCTACACCGAACTCGCCGACGCCACCGAGCTGCGCCGCCGCCTCGCCCCGGACGGCGACCGGATCCTGTCCTCGGAGGCCGCGACCATGGACGAGGAGTGGCTGGAGGTGTTCGCGGGGAACATGCCCGCCGCCGGCGGGCTGTGCATCGGCCTGGAACGGCTCCTGCTCACCCTGACCGGCACCGCGCACCTGCGCGACGTGATCCCGTTCCCACTGCCGCACACACCATGACCGGGCTTGCCGGCCCGGCCGCGCGGATCCGCACCGACCTTCCCGCCCTGCTCACCCACGTCGCCGACGCCTTCGCGCTCGGCGACGTCGGGCAGTGGTCGGTGCTGACCACCGGCTACGAGGACTGCAACGTCGACCTCACCACCGCGGCCGCGCGGGTGGTGGTCAAGGTGTTCGCCCCCGACCGGGGGGCGGGGATCGCCGCGCGCACCGCGGGGCTCATCACCGCCGCCCGCGCAGTCGGAGTCCGCCACCCGCGGCTGCACCGCGATACCCACGGTGCCCTGGTGCATTCCTATCGCGGGCACCAGGTACTGGTGATGGATTTCGTCCCTGGCCACACCATTTACGACCTCGGTCGCGCACCGAGCGTGGGTGAGTTGGCCGGGATCGTGGAGCAGGCCGTGGCCATCCACACCATCGACGCGCACCTGGAGTTCGTGTTCGACCCGTGGGCCATCACCAACCTGGTGCCGCTGGCCGGGCAGCTCCGCGACGTGCTGGACACCGAGCAGGTCCGTCTCGTCGGCCAGGCCCTCGAGGAGGCTGCCGGCGTCGACCGGGCGGTACTGCCGGTGGCGCTGATCCACGCCGATCTGACCAAGGTCAATGTGCTCATCGGCCAGGACGGCGCGGTGACCGTGCTGGACTTCGCCGTGGCCAACCGGTTTCCCAGGGTGCAGGAGCTGGCCGTGGTGGCCGCGAACCTCACCCACGGCGCACCGGAGCCGCTGCCCGCGCGGGTGGAGCCGCTGCCCGCGCGGGTGGAGACGATCGCCGCGGTGTACTCGGCCGCCGCCGAGGTCCCGCTGAGCACGGTTGAGCGGGTCGCGCTGCGCGCGTTCGCCCGCGCGGCCGCGGCGATGGAACTGCTCGGTGCGCTGGCCGAGTGGCACCACCACGGCAACCGCGGCTCGGAGACGGAGTACTTGATCGGGCTCGGGCTGGCCGGGCTGCGCGACTACGGGTTCAGCTGATCCGGTCCCGCAGCCACGCCAGCGCCGCGGCGCCCTTCTCGTGCTGGTGTGCCCGCAGCGTCGGCAGGTTCGCCGGAGCGGGCAGCATCGACTGGTACAGGAAGTCCCCGGCCGCCGCGGCGAGCACTGCGTTCACCGCGTCTGGGTCCGCGTCCCGTGCCGGGCGGAACCCGGTCCATGCCTGCTCGGGATCGATGCTGCTGGTTGCGGCCACCGACGGCAGGAACAGCAACGCGTCTACCCAGCGGGCGCCGGACACGGCGTAAGGCCAGTCCACCACCATCACAGCGTCGTCGGTGAGCAGCAGGTTGTCGGCCCGCAGGTCGGCGTGCAGCAGTGTGTCACCCGCCGCGGCCGCGGCCCAGCCGGATTCCAGTTCGACCAGCCGCGTCAGGTGCGCCTGCGACCACCGGTCCAGCCGTGCGGCGAGTGTCGGGTCGGCGGCGATGGTGTGCCAGGAACGGAAGTTCTCCGCAAGGTCGTCCACAATGGACGTTGCGGTGATGGGGGCGGGGGTGAGTGCGTCCGACAGTGCTTCCAGAGCGGCGAGCACCCGTGCGAACTGGCCGCGATCCCACGGCTGGGCCGGCATCGTGCCGTCGACGTCGTCGAGGACCAGCATGACCCAGTCGCCGTCGTCGAAGCTCCACCGCAGCCGGGGCGCCGGGACAGTGGCGGGCAACGCGGTCATCACCTCGATCTCGCGCCGGTACAGCCCCGGCGAGCGCGGATTGCGGGCCGCGCTGATCGCCTTGGCGAACACCCGCCGCCCGTCGTCGAGCAGGAGGCGAGAGGCCAGGCCCGGCGAGAACCCCCCGGCCTGCGTGACGTCGCTCGCGACACCCGCGCCCAGCGCGGACTCCGCCGCCGCGCGGACCGTCGCGGGCAGCTGCGCCCAGCGCAGCCTTGGCGGCGTCATCGTTGCCACGTCCACCACAGGGCCTCCTGGTGCTGTCGCCGTCGTCGGGTTCATCGTCTCGTGCCGCCCGGCAGGCCGCCCACCTGCCTCTGCCACCGCGCCCTGCGGGGTCTGGCCACGCCTGCCGGATGCCCAGGCATCGATGCTGGTGGCGGACGCGAGTCGTCTTCGAAACACCACTTCCCAGGCTGGCTGGTCACCGCTACGCGTTCCAGTCCTGGGCCTCGGGCCGGGACGGGCGTGGGGCGGCCGGAGGCGGCACCAGGGCGGTGCGCAGGGCGCGCAGCTCGGCCAGGACCGCGAGGGTGGCGTTGGCCTGGGCGATCTGGCCGATGACCACGCCCCGGTTCCACCATCGGGTCTGCCGCGTGGCCTGGCGCAGCGCCTTGTCCGCCAGATCGGCGTAGTCGTCGGCCTCGGCAGCGAGTTCGGCCAGACGCTCGTGAGGAGTCATCGTCGGCGCAGGTTCCTTCCTGGGTACAGGCCGGTGTTCCCGGCGGGGAACGTGATCGTCGATTGTGCCGTACAGGTAGATCCGGCGACGGCGTTCACCGCTCGCGCAGAGCGCGTTCAAGCTGTTCGTGTAGCAGGAGCAGTTCCTCGGGGGAGGCGTCCATCGCACCGGTCTGGTCGTTGAACTCCAGCAGCTCTTCGGCCTGCCGCAGCGTCCGGTCCGGCAAGAGCTCTGGGTCGACCGGGTAGTGCTGGCGCAGGATCGGCGCGGGCATCGGCCGTCCCGCGGCACCGATCCCGTAGACGGTCACGCCCGGACCCACCGGCGCGTCCGGGAAGGTGAAGTCGATGTCGCTGACCAGCACCTCCAGGAACGTGTGGTGCCGGTTGATGCCGAGGTAGTGCCCAGTGACGGGGTCGTGCAGCAACTGCCGGGCCGCATCTGCCTGGCCAGGCGCCATAGCGCGTGGATCGCCGCGTGCTCGGCGGCCTGTCGCGGTGTGCGACGGCGTTTCTCCTGCCACCGCTGGATAACAGCGCCGAGCACGAACGTCGCCAGCACGGCCAGGCCGAGGGCCCACCAGGTAGTACTCGTCATGACTGCCGCACCTGATCAGCGCCTGCCGCGCGCTGGCGTGCTCGGCGTGGCGGGCGTTCCGGACCGCGGATCCGATAGCACGTGGGCGCGAGTGCGCCACGCACCCGTGAAGCGCAGACCGTGGAACCCCAGCTGGATCTGCGCACCGGCCGCCCACATCCCGATCCCACTCAGGTTGTCCACCCTGGCGTACGAGTGACGCCATGTTCGCTTTTATCGGACGAGTAAGTTGGTGTCCGCTATGGTGGACGAATGACGAACAACTTCGGTGAGCCGCTGCCGGACGCACCGATCACCGCGCGCTCGCTGGCCCTCCTCAATCTCGCGGAGTGCGCCGCCGAGGTGTCCGACAGCGCCCGCGCGTTTTTCCCGTGGCCGGACAGCCGCTACGACGGGACGCTGTTCGGCGACGCGCTGCGGTTCCTGCGCCACGCCGAGGAGCTCGTCGCGGCCGCCGTCGTGGCCGAACGCCAGCACGGCGCCACCTGGGAGCAGCTGGCTGAGGCCGCCGAGCTCACCAAGAGCACCGTGCACAAGCGGTGGTCGCCGGCGGAAACCGCGTGGAAGGAGCGACTCGAACAGTCCAACGACGAACGCCTGGTCGCGCCGCTGCAGCCCGACGCGCAGCTGCGCCCGCTGCTGGGATCGGAGCCCGAGGCCATCGCGGCACGTCTGGACAAGTGGGTCGCTCGGCACGCCCAGCCCGGTGACCTGATCCGTGGTGACGCCGCCGGGACGGCGTTGCTCGAGCGGATGACCCCGATGGAGGAGTCGCTGTTCCTGACTGGCCAAAGCCAGCGGCTGCTGCAGAAGTTCATGGTTCCCCCACCGGCTTGCCGGGCACCGATCGCCGCTCGGCAAGCGGTCGTCGACGAGGCACTGGCCGACGCACAAACCAGCCCACGCCTGGCGGCGGAGTTGCGGGATGGCGCGGCCAAGCACCGGGCATTCGCCGAAGACCAGTTCCGGTCGGCGGCCGCGGGCAACACCGGCACGCCGTGGTCAGCGTTCACCGCAGGACCACCGGCCGGTGACGCGGACACCGACGACCCAGGCGAGGAGAACGTCTGATGTTCAGGAACAAGCCCGATGCGCTGAGGAAGACGGCCATGTTGGTGCGGGCGACCTTCCCTCCGCCGGATGCCCGCCCGCCGGCGCCCATGGCTCCTGACCCGTTCGCCGCCGCCTCGGTGGAGGCGCTGGAAGTGTTCGCGGACCTCTACGACGGCGGGATCATCAACGACCGGATCTTCCGCCACCTCGCCAGCAGGATCGAACGCATCCACGATCTCGTCGTCATCGGGCTCGACGAACCTCACCTGGACCGCGACACGGCCAGCGAGGTCACATCCGGCGACAGGCCGGACCACCGGACCGAGCAGGTTGTGAGCCACCCGTGACTGCTGAAAGCAGCCCATTGGACGTGACCGACGCGTGCCCACTCGGCGGGATCTGCGTGGCGTGCGGCAGCCTGGACCGGCTGCGCGTCGCCACCTACGACGGTGAGGTCGGCGTCTACTGCCGCACCATGTGCGCGGGCTGCCTCATCGGAGGACGGCGGCCGCGGCTCGACCCCGGCCCTGAGCAGCTGGCG
>JAVXWK010000601.1:0-17148 GCA_032230575.1 Pseudonocardiales bacterium
AACCGCGCTTTTCGGCGTACGCTGCGCCCCACAATGGCGCAATGAGCACAGCACCGGGGGTTCCTTGAGACCGCTCCACCACCGGCCGATCCTCTACACGCCGGTCGCCGTGCTGCTCGCGGCCGCGTGCACGACGAGTGCCGTCGAGAACACCGCGGGATCGTCGCAGCTGACGACATCCCCGCCCAACCAGGTCACCGTCCTCCCGCCCTCGCCCGACACGGTCGAGGACGTCGTCGACGGCCGGACCGTGGCGCTGTCCAACGGCCTCAAGGCGCGAGTGCTCGGTCTTGCCGCACCGGGCGAGTGCTGGCAGGCGGGCGCGCTCAAGTTCGCCAGGGACACCCTGCTGGGCAAGCCGGTGCGCTACAGCCGCGCCTCCGCGGCGGCGATCACGTTGCGCCTGGCCAACACCCCTGACCAGACCGACTACGCCACCCTCGCGGTGAGCCGGGGTGTGGTCCGCGCCGAGAAGGACGACCCGGTCCTCACCGATCCGGAGAAGGCGGCGCAGAAGGCAGGCCTCGGTCTGTGGGGCCCGCCGTGCCAGGGCCAGGACGCCATCCCGACGCCCACTCCCCCTGCCCCGCCACCACCGCCCGCCACGACCACCACGCCGCCGCCGGTCGCGAAGAAGGACTGCGCCGTCAGCTACCGCGTCGCCAAGACGTGGGCCGACGGCTTCCACGCCGAGCTGATCGTCCGCAACAACACCGGGAAGCCGCTCGAGCAGTGGAACCTGATCTGGCGGTTCCCCGGCGGTCAGCGGATCAGGGAGACGTGGGGCATGACCGCCTACCAGTACGGCGCCGACGTCACGGCCATCAGCCAGGACGGCGGTTCGATCGCCGCGGGCGGGCAGGTGTCGTTGCGCTTCAACGCCGGCACGTCGGGCCCGAACGTCCAGCCGACCGCGTTCACGTTGAGCGGTATGACCTGTTCAGTGGGCTAGCGACCGAGCAAGCACCTCGATGGCGTCCGGGCCGGTCCGGCAGCACCCGCCGACCAGCCTGGCGCCACGCCCGGTCCACTCCCCCGCCAACGCCGAGAAACCGGTGCCGTCGCCAGTCCACGCGCGCTGGTCTGCGTCCCACTGCTCGCCGCTGTTGGGATAGACCACCACGGGCAGTCCGGTCCTGCTCGCGACGGTGACCGCGTGCGCGACGTCCTCGGGCGCGCAGCAGTTCACGCCGACCGCAACCACCTCGTCCACGCCCGCGACGACCGCGAACGCCTCCTCCAGCGACTGCCCGGCACACGTCCGGTCGCCGCGAATGCTGTAGGAGAGCCACATCGGCACGCCACTCCCCCGGACCACGTCGAGCACGGCCTCGGCCTCGTCGACGTCGGGAATGGTCTCCACCGCGAGTACATCGGGCTCGGCCTGGGCCAGCTCCTCGATGCGGGGCCGATGGAACTCCGCGAGCTGCTGCCGGGTCAGCCCGTACCGGCCGCGATACTCCGAGCCGTCCGCGAGCATCGCGCCGTACGGTCCGACGGACGCCGCCACCCAGCGCTGTCCGTCCACATCGGAGGCAGCGGACCGGGCCAGGGCGACGCTGGCGCGCAACAGCCGCGCGGTCTCCTCGGGGCCGACACCCTGCCGGGCGAAGCCGTCGAAGGTCACCTGGTAGCTCGAGGTGATGGCGACCTCGGCACCCGCCCGGTAGAAGGCCAGGTGTGCGTCGCGCACGGCACCGGGCTCGGTGAGCAGGAGCCTGCCTGACCACAACGTGTCGGAGAGGTCGTGCCCGGCCAGCTCCAGTGCCGTCGACATACCTCCGTCGAGCACGACCACTTTGCGCGCCAAGGCACTCGCGAGTTCCACTCCGCGATCCTACGTCCGCGACCACCACCACGTCCGAGTAGGACGGCACGCTCAGGTCGATGAAGGGAACCTTCATCACGGTCATGCCAGGGCGTCAGCCGGAGGACGCCGCCCCGTACCGCGCGGACGCCAGCTCCGGGGTGCTGATGCGCCGCGAGAGCCGTGGCGGCAGCAACAGCAGCGGAGGCACCGCGCGGCCCTCCAGCTTGCCCACCAGGAGCTCCACGGCATGCCGGCCCAGCTCGTCCACCGGCAGCCGCACCGACGTCAGCGGCGGCGTCACCTGCTCGGCGATCTCGTCCGGGCAGATGGCGACCACGGCGACGTCGCCCGGCACCTTGCGCCCGGACGCGCGCAGGCACGCGCTCACCCAGCCGAGCGCCGCGTCGTTGTGCACGACCAGCGCGGTCATCGCCGGGTGCGCGCGGATCAGCGCCTGGGTGGACCTGAGCACCGACTCGTAGTCCTCCTCCGCGGGCATGGCCGTGGTGGCGATGCCGCGACGCATGGCCGCCGCGCTGAACCCGGCCATCGCGCGGTGGGCGAAGCCGGTGTTGCGGCGGTAGACAGCGCTCGGCGCGCCGAGGAAGCCGATCGAGCGGTGCCCGAGGTCGGCCAGGTGGTCGACGCACTTGGCCCCCGCGGCCTCGAAGTCGAGATCCACGCAGGTGAGGCCCTTCGTCGCCGCCGGGTGTCCGATGAGGACGGACGGCTTCGCGAGGTCCCGCAGCACGGGCACCCGCTCGTCGTCCATCTCCACGTCCAGCACCAGGAAACCGTCGGCCTGAGCGTTGTCCGCGGCTCTGCGCAGGCCGGACGCGCCGTCCTCGGCGGTCATCAGCAGCACGTCCATGTCGTGTCTGCGCGCGGACGTGACGGCGGCCGTGACGAACCGCATCATCACCGGGAGGTGGAGACCGGCGCGCAACGGCAGCATCAGTCCGATCACGTTCGACCGGCTGGAGTTCAGAGCGCGCTCTCCCGCGTGCGGGTGGTAGCCGAGCGTCCTGATGCTCTCGCGCACCCTCGACTTGGTGTCCGCCGAGATCGACCGCTTGCCCGTGAGCACGTAGGACACAGTGCTCGGGGCGACCCCAGCGTGCCGTGCGACGTCCGCGATGGTGACCACACCGACCCCTCTCGCGAACCCACATCACCCGATGCGTTCCCGACACGATAGGGAGCACGTTCAGGTGAACTCAAGGGTAATGTTCGCGTTAACATTGTCTGCGAAACGTGGTCCAGACGAATTGTGTCGTCTGGAAACTTCCAGAACAGAAGCTTCCTGCAGCTCAACTAAGTCTTGCGCTCCTACTCCGTGCCGTACCGCTGCCGGCACGGAGCGTGAGCACGTTCACATGTCGAGATCACCCGAAGGCCGTGGCCAGCGCCCGGTAGGCGGGCTTCGGGGCGAAGGACTCGTCGAACGGCAGCGCCGCCCCCTGTCCGGGGAAGACCGACGGGATCCACGAGTGCTTGTCGGACAGCGACCAGGTGGTGATCCCGACGCACCGCGCCACCGCGAGGCATGCCCTCGCCACCGCGCTGTAGTCGGAGGCCTGGGTCGCGAGCTTCGCGGAGTCCGCGGGCAGCGTCATCCGCACGTCCAGCTCGGTGATCGCGACGTCCACGCCGAGGTCCGCGAACCGTTGCAGGTTCTGCCGCATCGACGAGGGAACGCCGCCCAGGAGCAGATGCCCCTGGAACCCGACGCCGTCGATCGGCACGCCCTGCTGCTTGAACGACCGCACCAGCTCGTACACGGCGTCGCTCTTCGCGCCGAGGCCGTCGGTGTTGTAGTCGTTGTAGTACAGCTTGGCGTCCGGGTCGGCGGCACGGGCCGCTCGAAACGCCTCGGCGAGGTAGCCGTCGCCGAGCTTCTGCTGCCAGAACGACTGCCGCCGCGTGCCGTTCTCCTCGAACGCCTCGTTCACGACGTCCCAGGCGAACACCTTGCCGCGGTAGTGCCCCGCCACCGCTGAGATGTGGTCGAGCATCGCCTGCCGCAGCTGGTCCGCCGGCAGGTCCTGCACCCACTGCGGGGTCTGGCTGTGCCACACCAGCGTGTGGCCGCGCACGCGTTGGCCGGCGGCGACCGCACCCGCCCAGATCCGGTCGCCGCCGGTGAACGTGAACTGCCCGCGAGAGGGTTCGGTGGCATCCCACTTCATCTCGTTGCCGACGGTGATGACACCGGCCTCGCGTGCGGTCAGCTCACGGTTCTGCGTGTCCTCCAGCTCGGACACGGTCATCGCGCTGCCGAAGTACTTCCCCTTGGCAGCGGCCAGCTCCCGCAACGGCTTCACGACACCGCCGGGCGTGCCGCAAAGCTGCCCGTTGAGCGTGAACTCGGCGGGCGGGCTGTTGGCACCGCTGTAGGCGGCGTTGAAACCGAGCCCGGACAGGGTCGCGCCGGGCGCGATGGTCCGGTTCCAGCTCATCGCGGTCGCCGAGGTCTGGGTCCACGTGGCACCCCAGCCGTTGGTGATCCTCTGGTTGCCGGGGAACGCGAACGTCAGCGTCCAGCCGTCGATCGGCGTGGTGCCGGTGTTCTTGATGGACACCGCGCCGGTGAAGCCGGAGTACCAGTCGCTGGGCACGCTGTAGGCCACCTCGCAGGGCCCACTCGCACTCCGGTGGCCGCCGCCAGCCGCCGCCGTCGCAGATGGGGCTGCGACGGCGACGGTCGACGCCAGCACGAGCGACAGCACGTGCGGGAGTCGTTTCATGACGGTCTCTTCCTAGAGGGCCGGGTAGGCGTTGCGCATGAGCTCCTGGAACTGCGCGGAGAACCACTGGCCGGACAGCGGGGCGTCACCCAGGGCACCGGACATGCTGTTGCCGTTGCGCGGGTTTCCGGTGTACGTCGGGTCGCACATCCGGTCGAAGCCCTTGCCCTCGTTGTTCGGGATCTCCTTGCTGGCGCCGTCGGACTCACCCGGCGGCTTGATCCACACGTAGGCGTCGACACCCGCTTCCGGCGCGGCCTTCGGGCGCTCGCCGAGCCCGGCACCGGACTGGTTGCACCAGTTGCCGAGGTGGATGCGCCGGTCGAGCCTGCCGCCGTTGACGTACGCGTCCGCCGACGTGCGCGGGCCGGGTCCGGTCGGACGGGCCGCGCCGCCCCAGCCGTTGCGGCTGGTGTCGATCAGCATGCCGACGCCCGCGTCGAAGCCCGCCTGGACCGCCCGCTGCCGGAACGCCTGCGCGTAGCCGAGCTCGTCGATGTAGCGGTTCCAGTCGACCCACTTGGCCTTCTCGCGCACCACTTCGCCGTTGATGTTGTCGTCGATCTTGAAGTACGGCTCCTTGAGGATGCCGTAGTTCGCGGTGTTGGCGATGAAGCCGTGCACGTTCGCCTTCGTGCTGCCCTGGGCGTTGGCCGCCTGGAACAGCAGCTCCGCCGACGGCCCGAAGTTGTCGTCCCAGCCGAGCCAGCCGTGGTGACCGACGTCGAGGTAGTTGTAGACGTTCGGGACCGCGCCGAGCTTCGCGAGCGCGTAGCCGACACCGGTGATGTAGTTGCCGTTGGCCTTCATGGTGTCGCAGGCCGGCGTGAACGTCGGCCGTGGCGTGACGTTGGTGACCAGGTTCGGCAGTGAGTCGATCTCGACCACGGTGACGATCCGCAGGTTCGCGTAGGCGGGCCTGGCGAGGATCGCCGCGATCGGGTCGATGTACTCGGTCTTGTACCTGTCGATCTCGGTGGCCTTGAGCTCACCGTTCGACGCCAGTGCCGCGCAGTCACGGCCGGGCAGGTTGTAGATCACCAACTGGATCACGAGGGGTGAGCCCGCCGCCTGGCGCACCGCGTCGTCGAGGTGCGCGGCCAGGCCACGCGCGCCGGTGGTGCCGTTGATCGCCGCGATGCGGTCCATCCACACGCCGGTGGGCTGGTTCGCGACCCTGGAGCCGCCCGGTTCCGCGTTCGCCTTGGCCGACCAGTCCGCGTTCACGTAGACCTTGGCGCCCGCGTACGGGTTGTCGACGCGGTTGCCGGGGTTCGGAGGGTTGCCCGTGGTCGTGGTGGTGGTCGTCGAGGTCGGCGGTTGCTGACCGGTGCAGACCGTGCCGTTCAAGGAGAACGACGAGGGATCCACGTTGCTGGAACCGGTGTAGCTGCCGTTGAAGCCGATCTCGGTCGACGCCCCGGTGCCCAGGTTGCCGTTCCACGACAGGCTCGCGGCCGTCACGCTCGCGCCCGACTGCGACCAGGTGGCGCTCCAGCCCTGGGTCACCTTCTGCGTTCCCGGGAAGGTGAACTTCAGCGTCCACGAGGACATCGCGTCACCGAGGTTGGCGATCTTCACCCTGCCGCCGACGCCGCCACCGCCCCAGTTGCTCGCGGTGTAGTCGACGCGGCAGCCAGGTGCGGCGCCGGCGGGAGGCGCGCTCAGCGCGATCCCCGCGGTGGCGACGGCGGTGGCGACCACGACTCCAGTCGCGGCCCACCGCCTACGCCCGTTGAACGTCCGAAAGAACGTCATTGTCCCGGATCTCCTTCTATCAATGGTGTTCGATCTGAACGAACGAGCACGCGCGAGGCGTGCACTCGAGACGTCTCAGTCCGAGGTGTTCCATGCCGATCGAGCCGGTGAGCGCGAAGCCGTCGCCGAACGCGAGGTCCGGATCGCCCCGGACCTCGCCGCTCACCAACGCCTTCCGCCACGCTTCGTCGATCCCGGGCCGCAGCACGATCAGCCCGAGTCGCTGGTAGGGCTCCTTCGTGCAGGTGCCCCACTCCGCGACGAACGGCTCGTAGACCTTCGCCCGCACCGGACCGGCGAACGAGGTGAAGTCGTTGTCCCTGCGGACTTCCGAGCATTCACCGGTGAGGTCGTTGAGCCACGCCGCGATCCCGCCGACGCCCTTGGTGAGGTCCGGGGCGGATCCGGCGCGCGCGACGAGGAGGGCGCACGCGGCCGAACCCACCACCAGGAGGGCGATCAATGCCCTCTTCACCCTGTGGAACAGGCGGAACCGTTGAGCGTGAAGGACACCGGGTCCGCCGTGGAACCGGTCGTGTTGGCGTTGAACCCGAAGTTCACCGAGCCACCGGCCGGGACGTCGGCGTTGTACGACGCGCCCTTCGCGGTGGCCTTGCCGCCGGTCACGGTGATCGTCGACGACCAGGCCTGCGCGAGTGTCTGCCCTGCCGGGAAGTCCCAGACGAGCTGCCAGGCCGAGATCGCGGAGGTGCCACCGTTGGTGATCTTCACGTTCGCCGTGAAGCCGCCGTTCCACGTGCTCGGTTTGGTGTACGCCACCGAACACGTCCCGACCGTGCCGGTTCTCACCGCCACGCCGGGCGACGCCGGTGAGGTGTTGCCCGCCGCGTCCAGCGCGACCACGGTGAGGCTGTAGTCGGTGTTCGCGGTGAGCCCGGTGACCGTCGCGGAGTTGGTGGCCGAGGTCGCCACCACCTGGCTGCCGCTGTACACGCGGTACCCCGTCACGCCCAGGTTGTCCGTCGCCGCCGGCCAGTCGAGCTTCACGGAGTTGCCGGTGATCGCCGACGCGACCGGAGTACCGGGCGCGGTGGGCGGCTGCGTGTCCGGCACACCGCCGCCGAACACCACGTCGGAGCAGCTGTAGAACGCCTCCGGGCTGTCGGAGCGCTGCCACAGCGAGTAGATGATGTGCCTGCCGGACTTGTTGGGCAGCCTGGCCTGCCAGCTGTACTCACCGCTCGCCAGCGGCGGGTTGGTGATCCTGTCGAACGGCACGGGCTCCAGATCGGACCACTTCAGCGGTTTCGTGACGTCGAAGCCGTCCTTGGTGACGTACTGCTCCCAGGTGCCGGGGTGCGGCGCCCACGCGTTGTACCGGAACGTCACCGTCTGGTTCGCCGTCAGGGTGGTGACCGGCCAGTCGGCACGGGCGAGGTTGTAGGCGTCGTACTTCGTGGTGGGGCCGCAGAGGTGGCCGTCCGGGATGATCTCCCGGTGGCGCCCGGCCGCGTTGCTGATCAGGTTGCCGAACCAGTCCCACAACGGCTGCTTCCCGCCCTGCGCGACCGCCGCGACGCACGCGGGATTGGTGGGCTGGATGTCACCGCCACCACTACCGGCACGACCGTCCTCGTAGCAGAGGTACGTGCGGCTGCCGGGCCACGTCATCGAACCGTGTGCGACGGCCGTGCCGCCCGTGTTCACGAGGACCGCGGCCGTGCAGGCGACCACGGTGAAGAGCGCTAGTCGTTTCCTCATCTCGGTGACTCCTCAGCCGAAGAGTTCGGTGTGCAGGGAGAACGCGGTGGCTATCTCCGCCTGGGCCCAGAACCGGTGGTAGGTGAACTCCGGCGCCGGTCCACCGTCCAGATAGGACTGGACCTTGGGCCACTGCGGGTCGTTGCGGAACATCGACCGCATCGACAGGAACGACGAGCCCTGGCCGATCTGGTCGCCGTTGGGCATCTTCCCGGTCCAGCCCGGCGGCACGTACGGGCCTTCGCCGTTCGACGCGTTGTAGACGTCGTCGAAGCGGTTGTAGTCCGTGCGCGTCTCCGGCGTGGCGATGCCGAGGCTGTCCTGGTGCGACAGCAACGCCGTGAGAAGCGCTTCACCGGTGGCCTTCGCCTGGGCGTGCCCGGACTTGGCCGCGTAGTTCAGCAGCACCTTGGCGTAGGACGCGGCCACACCGACGTCCTGGTTCTTGTTGACCACGCGCACTCGCAGGTTCGCGTTCGCGCCGGGGTTGGTCGCGTTCCACGTGTCCGGCGAGCCCGTCCACTCGAGGTCCGCGGGGATCTGGAAGTTCGTGCCCGTCGTGGTGTTCGCGAGGGCCCAGGTCACCCACTTGTCGAGGATCTTCTTCGCGCGGGCGTCCCCGGTCATCCGGTAGAGCGCGGCAGTCCTCTCCAATCCCCACACCTGGAAGCCGAACCAGCGGTTCGACGGCGGGTCGCGCCACACCGGGTGGGCGTCGTAGTACATGCCGTAGAACGTCGGCGTGCCCGCGGGAGGCGTGCCGTACTGGCCTTCCCAGGAGTTCGTGACACCGCCGGCGAGGCCGCCGTCCGCCGACTGGAGCCACTGCAGCAGCTCCATCTGCCGGTTCAGACTGGTGGTCCAGTCCTGTTGTCCCGTTGCGGAGAGCGGTTTGAGCGCCGGGACGTTGGACAGCGCGTACGCCGCGAGCGGGTTCTGGTAGCCCTGGTGCGAGGCGCTGTCACCGATCCGCCACGCCCAGCCGGCGCTCGTGTCCGTTGCGCCGCCCCACGCGTAGTACCAGGACATCAGGTAGTGCTCGCTGCTCTTGCCCGTGCCGCCGGGGCAGGAACTCGGGCTCGTGCAGTTGCCGATCTTCTTGAAGTACTTGTCGAACATGGCGTACCGCAGGTAGTCGCCCATCTTCGCGGCCTTGGCGATCTCGGGCGCGATCTCGGATCCCTTGCCCTGCGCCGTGGCCCACTGCTGGGCCAGCAGTGCCACCTGCACCGCGCGGGCGTCCGCGTCCGGCGCGTTGGTGTACTTCCACTGCTTGGCGTAGGAGGCGTCCTTGGTGAACAGGTCGAGGAACCCGTTGGGGCCACCGTGCTTGAACGTGTCGCAGGACGGCTGCGGGATGGTCTCCCACACCGACTCCGACGAGCCGCGCTGGTAGGTGTTGATGTACGACGGCGCCGTGGTGCCGTCGCCGCACCGGCCGAAGCCGTAGGTGTTGTCGACGTCGAGCAACCAGTGCATGCCGTAGATGTCATCCGTGCCGTACGCGGACTTCAGCTCGGCCGCGATCGGGTCGGAGCCCACCGGGGTGCCCGAGTCCAGCTGAGACGGATAGCGGTCCATGCGCGGGTGTTCCGGCGCGTAGGTCGCGGGCTTCGAGGCGTTGTACTTGTCGTTGGTGGGCTGGTCGGCCTTCGCCGGGATGATGAACTTCTCCATCGACGCCCACGCGGACTTGAACGGCGCCCAGTCGCCGGTCGTCCGGCCGTAGCTCGCCTCCAGCCACAGGTAGTAGCTGAACGCCTCGGACGTGGTCTGGTGACCGTGGTCCGGTGCCTCGACCATCAGCGTCTCGATCGAGTGGTAAGGCACGAGCAGGTTGCCGAACTTGCGGAAGTAGCCGCTCGCCGGATCCTTGATCTTGTTGTACTGATCGAGGAACGCCTTCGCGAAGTCCGAAGTGGACTGCGAGATCTCCTGCACGGCGACCGAGGCAGGGGCATGACCGGTCGCGGTCGCGGTGAACGTCGCCGTCGCCAGGTCGCCGCCGTTGTTCGCGCTCGTGACCGTCACGGTCTGCTTGGCCGCACTGGAGAACGTCAGCGTCGAAGGCGCCACCGTGAGATCGGTGCTGCCGCCGCTGCGACCGATCGTCACGGTGACGGGCTGGGCCGGCGCCGTCGCCAGCGACACGTCGAACGTGGCCGTCTGACCCTGCCGGACGTTGAGCGTGCTCGGCGTCGCCAGCACGGCGGGTCCTGCCAGCACCTTGACCATCGCGGGCGCCGAAGTGGCTGTGGCGCCGCGGTTGTCGGTCGCCCTCGCGGTGATCCGGTGATCACCGGCCGGCGCCGTGGTCCAGCTGCCGTTGAACGGTGCCGAGGTGTCCGTCGCGATCAGCTCGTCGCCCGCGTAGAAATCGACCTTGGCGATGGTGCCGTCGGTGTCCTGCGCGGTCGCCGCCAGCGGGATCGTGGCGGGCAGGGTGTAGGTGCCGCCCGTGGCAGGCGCGGTCAGTGCCACGGACGGCGGCTGGTTGGGGCCGGTGCAGGCGACGCCGTTGACCGCGAAGTCGGTCGGTGGCCGGTTCGCCGAGCCCTTGCTGCCGTTGAAGCCGACCTCCGCGGTGCCACCCGCCGGAATCGTGCGCGCCCAGTCCGGGTTGGTCACGGTCACCGCCGCGCCGGTCTGGCTGAACGTGCCGTTCCAGCCCTGCGTGACGCGTTGCCCGTCGGGGAAGGTCCAGGTGAGTCTCCAGCCGTCCATCACGTCGCCGTCGTTGCGGATCGTCGCCGTGGCACCGAACCCGGTGCTCCACTCGTTGGTGATCTTGTAGGTGACGGTGCAGGCGACGGCCACTGGAGCCGCCACCGCGGGCACTCCACCTGCCGCCATCACCACCGCAGCCATCACTGCCACTGTTCGCCGAGTCATGCCGCCGCCCTCTCGAACTGGGAGCGCTCCCAGAGTTCACGGCACTGTAACGTGGGTCACAAAGATCATCTATATAGGCGCTGAGGGCTGCTGCGCCGAAACGCCCTGCCGTCTAGGACTTACGGCGTAGAGACGGTTGATCCGTAAGTGTTTCTTTTGGCTCTCTTACTACTCTGTTCGTGTGGAATTCTGGGAACGCTCCCAGGAGTGGGGCGAAGGCGCCCACGGCAGCGCGGGCGCCTTCGGTCCCATCAGCTTCGACCCGTGCCTGCACCGGCCGTGACCACGCTCTTCACGCTGCTCGCGCCGTCGAGCGGGTACGAGTACGGGATGCTCTTCACCGAGCCGCCCTGATCGCCCGTACCCGAGTTGACGAAGTGGTTGTTGCGGGCTACCAGCGAGCCGCCGGGCGAGCTGCCCTCACCACGGTGGAACGGGTCCTCGGTGTTCTCGAAGTAGTTGCCCTCGACCAGGACACCGGCTTCCACCGTGGAGGCGACGCCGTAGTCGACCACGCCGCCGTAGTAGTTGTTGTAGACGTGCACCGGGTTGCCGAACCGCACGCGTGGGTGCCGCTGCTTGGTGCCGGCGAACCAGTTGTGGTGGTAGGTCACCCGCAGCTTGCCCCGGTCCTCCGACCCGTTGCCGTCGCTGTGGCCCAGCAGCATCGTCTTGTCGTGGCTGGAGAACTTGTTCCACGACACCGTCACGTAGTCGGACGCCCGCTTGATGTCGACAGCGCCGTCGTAGCCACTGGAGAAGCTGTTGTGGTCGACCCACACGCGGGTGGAGTACTGGACGTTGATCGCGTCGTCGCCCCAGTTCCGGAAGTTGAGGTTGCGGACGATCACGTTCGAGGCGTTGGCGATGTTGAGGCCTTGCCCGGTGATCGTCGCGCCCGAGCCGACACCCTCGACCGTCTTGTTCGAGGCGATCTTCGTCATGCTCGGCAGCGAGATCGTGCCGGACACCCGGATCACCGCCGCGCCTGACGCCTTCGCGGCCGCGACGAACGCGGACGCCGTGGTGACGGTGACCGGCGTGGCGCTGCCGCCACCCGTCGTGCCACCGCCCTGAGTGGCCCAGCCGACCAGCCCGAACGGCGCGGCCACGGCTTGCGGAACAGAAACCGCGCCGGCGACCAGCGCGACCGCGGAAAACAAAGCTGCACGTTTCAGAATCATTCCACGCTCTCCTCACAGTGAGCGGCAGTGCAACAAAGGTAGCGAAATAGGAACAAACCGGTCAACCAATTCGACGATATTCGAGTCGAACAATCGAAAATAGTTGACAGAAAATCTCGCCGCCTTACCATCGAAATACCGCCGCGCAACCCCTGCATGCGGAGCGCACATGAAAAAACTGGCAACAATGGTGTTGGCCATGGCCCTGGCCGCGTTTCTCGTACCCCAGGCACAGGCCGCGGGCAGCACCTTTCCGACCCCGACCGGTCAGAAACCGACCGGCGCGACCATCAAGGTCCCGGCGGGCACCCCGTACGACGGTGGCATGAAGCGGTTCTACGGCACCGGCAACCTCGGTTCCGGTGGCCAGAACGAGGACCAGGACCCGATCTTCCAGCTCGCCGACGGCGCGACGCTGAAGAACGTGGTGCTGGGCGCGCCCGCCGCGGACGGTGTCCACTGCCTCGGCACGTGCACGCTCACCAACGTGTGGTGGGAGGACGTCGGCGAGGACGCGGCCACGTTCAAGGGCACGTCATCGGGGCAGACCATGACCATCAACGGTGGTGGCGCACGCAAGGCGTCGGACAAGGTGTTCCAGCACAACGGACCGGGCACGATGATCATCCGCAACTTCCAGGTGGACGACTTCGGCAAGCTCTACCGGTCCTGCGGCAACTGCAAGAAGCAGTACAAGCGGAACGTCGTGCTGGAGAACATCACCGCGTTCTCGCCCGGCAAGACGTTGGTGGGCATCAACACCAACTACGGCGACACCGCGCGGTTCTCGAGGATCACGATCGTCGGCGACAGCACGAAGAAGATCGCGATCTGCGAAAAGTACAAGGGTGTCACGAGCGGTGAGCCGACGAAGATCGGCAGCGGCCCGGACAGCACGAATTGCCTGTACAAAACCAGCGATGTGACCTACCGCTAGCGAAATGGCCCCGGGACACGCTCCCGGGGCCATTTCTTCACCACGTTTCGACGGTGCACGAACCGATGTGCTCGAAATTCCAGTCGTCACCGATTCCCGGTCCCACCGGAAGCGCCACCTCTCCGTTCTCGTCGAGTGCGTCGGCGATGGAGTTCCGATGCGGCGGAACGCGGTCGAAGTCCACGTGCGGGTGCAGAAGGCCGCGTTCGTACCACCTGCCCGCGTCGGTGGCACCGAGGACGGTCAGGCTGGCGGTGCCGTTGCCGTGGATCTCGCACTCCAGGTTGAACGACTCCGCCAGGTGCACGGTCTTGAGCACCGGCGTGATGCCGCCACTTCCCACCGGGCCGGCCCGCAGGACGTCGCACGCCCCGGCGGTGATCCACTCGGCGCGGGTCAGGTGCTTGCCCCACGCCACCTCCGGCCCGATCACCGGTATCGCCAGCTGCTCGGCGAGCCACTGGTACGAGCTGATCGACGCCTCCTCCATCGGTTCCTCGAACCAGTAGAAACCCAGCTCCTCCAACGCTTTACCCAGTCGAAGCGCTTCGAGGCGGGAATACCAGTGGCTCGCGTCCAGCATCAGCTCGACGTCCGGCCCGACCGCCTCCCGCACTGCCTGGCACGCCGCGACGTCCCGCGAGACGCTCGGCGCGCCCGGCACCGGCGGCATCCAGGTGTGCAGCTTGATCGCCTGATACCCCTTCGCCACCAGCTGCTTGGCGAAGTCCGCGTAGTCACCCGGCGTCGCGAGGCCGTCGGTGTCGCCGCACATCGTGCTGGCGTAGGCCGGAATCCGGTCGCGAGCGCCGCCGGCGAGCTTCCACGCGGGCAGTCCGGCCTTGCGCGCGACGAGATCCCACAGCGCCGTGTCGACGAACGCGAGCGCGCGGTCGGTGAACCCGCCGCCCGAGCCACGTTGCCTGCGAGCCATCAGCCGCCAGAGCCGTTCGCGGTCCCACGGGTCCTGCCCCCGCAGCACCGGCCGCACGTGCTTGTCCAGCACGGCGGGCCGCAGGTGGTCCGGCTGGATCTGGCAGTACCCGGTGGCGCCGTCGGTGTCGGTGATCTCCAGCAGCGCCTCGGTGACCTCGTGCTCGGGCGCGGGGTGCCGGTGTCCCTCGGGATCGACGGCCGTGCACGCGGTCGTGGTGAACGTGCGCACGGCCACCCGGTCGATCACTTCCGCTTCTCCCATTCCTGCTGGGCGGTCGTGAGCTTGCCCGCGAGCTCGTCCAGGAACGCCTGCGCGGACATCTGACCGAGCAACACCTTCTGGTACAACGGCTCGGTGTCGGTCTTGGTGATCGACGAGTACTCCGGCAGGTAGACCGGCGCGGGCACGAGCACCGTCGCCGGGTCCTCCAGCACGCCGAGCGCCATCTTCACGGCCGGGTTCTTCTGGATCCACTCGGCGCCGCGGACATCGGTGTTGGCGGGGATCTGGCCGACCTTCTCGTTCCAGTACCCGTTGCTCTCGGCCGACGTCAGGAACTCGACGAACTTCCAGGACGCGTCGACGTTCTTGCCGCCCTTGAACACCGCGAACCCGTCGGTCGGGTTCGGCACGACGGTCCGCTTGCCGGACGGGCCCTTCGGCAACGGCATGGCGCTGACCTTCCCGGCGCCGAGAGCCTTCATGACGTCGCCGGTCGAGCCGAGGTTGTGGTGCATCATCGCCACCGTGCCGCCGGTGAACTGGGCGACCATCTGCGTGTAGCTGTTGTTCACGTCGGCTTCCGGCGTGGACTTCTTGTAGATCGCCGCGATCTTGCCGACCAGCTCGGCGTTGCGCGCGTCCGAGACCGTGCTCCTGCCACCGCTGTAGAACTTGTCGACGCCCGAGTAGGAGTACGCCTCGGCGAGCAGCTGGAAGACCGAGCCCGCACCGCCCCGGATGGTGAAGCCGTACTTGTTGTTAGCGGGTCTGGTCAGCTTCGCGGCGGCGTCGACCAGCTGGTCCCACGTCTCCGGCACGGTGATCTTCTGCTCGGCGAACAGGTCCGAGCGGTACCAGATGACGTCGAGGTTGCCCGAGGCGGGCGCGGCGTACAGCTTGCCGTCCATCGCCGTCTGCCGCACCGTCTCCAGCAGCCCGGGCAGCAGCTTTCCCTTCAACGGGCCGGACTCCACCCGTTCGTCCAGCGGCTCCAGCGCTTCCTGGCCGACGAGGTGGGCGAGGTAGGAGGTCGTGACGCCGCCGACGTCCGGGGTCGACCCGCCCGCGATGGCCGTGTCGTACTTCTGCTGCACGGACGAGCTCGGGATGCCGACGTACTCGACCTTGATGTTCGGGTTCGCCGCCTCGAACCGCTTGATCAGCTCTTCGTAGATGGGCGTGCGGCCGGGACCGCCGTTGTTGTCCCAGAACGTGATCGTCGTGGGACCGTCCTGTGTGGCCGAACACGCGCTGAGCACCAACGCCAGCGCGACCAGCAGTCTCCTCATGTCTCCCTCATCCCTTGACCGCGCCCGCACTCAGTCCCTGCACCAGGAACCGCTGCACCACGGCGAAAACCAGCACGACCGGCACCGCGGCGACGACTCCGCCCGCCGCGAGCGCCCCGAAGTCGGTGTTGAACTCCCCCAGCGCGTAGCTCAGCCCGACCGGGAGCGTGAACTTGTCCTGCCTGCTCGCGAACATCAGCGCGAACAGGAAGTTGTTCCAGGCGCCGATGAACGCGAACGACCCGACGGCCACCAGTGCCGGGCGCAGCTGCGGCAACGTCACCGCGAAGAACGCCCGCAGCCGCGTGCAGCCGTCGACCATCGCGGCCTCTTCGAGCTCCACCGGCACGTTGCGCACGAACCCGCTCATCAGGATCAGGGCCAGCGGCAGCTGGAACGCGGTGTCCGCGATGACCAGTCCGGTGAGGCTGTTGAGCAGCCCGGCGTTCTTGAAGATCACGAACAGCGGGATCAGCATCATCGCGCCGGGGATGAACTGCGTGCACAGCAACGCCAGCAGGAACACTCGCTGGCCGCGGAACTTGAAGCGCGCCAACGCGTAACCACCCATCAGCGCGAACACGGTGACGACGACGAGCGTGCCGATCCCGATGATCAGGCTGTTCTGGAAGAACAACCCGAAGCCGATGCCGTTCCACACGGTGTCGAAGTGCTCGAACGTGATCGGCCACGGCACCAGCGCGGTCTCCCCCGCCGGCCTCAGCGCGAACACGAGCATCCAGTAGAACGGGATCAGCGTGAACAGCAGGTAGAGCGCCAAAGGCAGGTGCAGGCGGAAGTACCGCGATGGATCACGGTGCTTCTTGCGCCGCGGCGGTGCGGGCGGCGGCACGACCGTCGCCGGGCGGGTGAGGGTCTGGGTCATGCACGGCTCCCGAACTTGGACAGCCTCAGGTAGAGGACCGAGAAGAACAGCAGGATCGCGAAGCCGGCCATCGTGAGCGCCGAGCCGTAGCCGAAGTCGTGCGAGTCCACGGCTTTGCGCGCCACGTACAACGGCAGCGTCGTGGTCTGGTTCGCCGGGCCACCGCCGGTGAGCGTGTAGATCAGGTCGACGTTGTTGAACTCCCACACCGCACGCAGCAACGTCGACAGCACGATCGCGTCGCGCAGGTGCGGCAGCGTGACACTCACGAACCTGCGCCAGCGTCCGGCGCCGTCGACAGCGGCCGCCTCGTACAGGTCGTTGGGGATGGTCTGCAGGTCGGCGAGCAGCAAGATCGCGAAGAACGGAACCCCGCGCCACAGCTCGGTGACCACCGTCGCGGGGAAGACCGTCGCCGGATCGCCGAGCACCGACGTGCCGGGATCGCCGATGCCCCACTGCGCGAGCTGCTGGAAGACGCCCGTGGACGGGTTGTAGAGCAGGATCCAGATACCGGTGGTGAGCACGCCCGACACCGCCCACGGCGAGAACACCAGCGATCGAGCCATCGCGCGGCCGACGAACGTCTCGTTGACGATCAGCGCGAGGACGAGGCCGAGCACCAGCTGCAGGCCGACCTCGACGACCACCCACTTGGCGCTGAACATCAAGCTCTGCCAGAACAACGGGTCGTCGAAGAACATCCTGCGGAAGTTCTCGAACCCGATGAAGCCGTTCTTCCAGGGCTGGGTGACGGTGTGCTG
>JAVXWK010000276.1:0-2652 GCA_032230575.1 Pseudonocardiales bacterium
AGCTGTCCGCCGAGCCACTCCCGCTCCGCTCCCCCGCCAGGTGCGAGCTCGAGCACCAGGTTGGCCCGCGGCTCGCGGATGTCGCAGGCATCGCACTCCTCTGCATGCGCCGCGTCGGACATCGAGAACGTGGACACCAGGTGCAGCGGCGCCACGTCGACGAAGCCCGAGCCGTCCCGGTGGACCAGCTGCAGTGGCCGACCGAGCCAGGAACTCAGGGCGTCGCCAGCGTCCTCGGGGCGGAGGCCGGACGTCGTACCCGGAATGTCGAGCAGCACCTGGCCGTCCTCGACGCGCGTACCGACCTCGCGCAGCCGGGGTTCCTCCGCCGCGGTCACCGTGGCACCGTCTCCGTCGGCCACTGCCCACGAGCGATCACCGAGGAACCCGCCGTCGACGACCTTCGCCACCTCGACGGACGCACCGCGCATCGACTTGACCGGGAAGACCCACAGCTGATGCACCCGGGCGACGACTGCCATGCGCCCAGGCTATGCGCGGCAGTCGCTGCTCACGCGGCCGACATCGAGAACAGGCCGCCGTCGATCGTCACCGCCCAGAGCTCGCGGGTCGTTCCCTCACCGAAGCTGGTCACGCCGGGCAGGCTGCCGGCCGTCACCAGTCCTGAGGGTGCGGAGTGAAAGACCTTGCCGCTGCCGAAGTCGCCGCCGACGTACCGGCCGGCGAGCAGGCTCTTGAACCGGGAGCCGCGGTAGATGAACCCACCGGTGATCGAGTTGCCGTAGCTGTGGTTGTACGTCCACGTCGGCTCGAAATAGTGCGCACCTGGTCGGCACCGCGACTGGTTGAAAACAGTGTCGCCCTCGCGGCAGGACCAGCCGAGGTTCTTACCGCCCTGGTTCATCCCCAAGTGGTCGACCTCTTCGATCGCGTCCTGTCCGACATCGCCGATCCAGAGATCCCCAGTGGCGTGGTCGACCGAGAACCGCCATGCGTTGCGCAGGCCGACGGCCCAGATCTCGCCGCGACCCGGCTTCTTTCCGGCGAACGGGTTGCTCTTCGGCACGCAGGCGAACTTCCCGCACGCAGCCCGGGCGCCGAGCACCTTCAGCCGAAGGATCTTGCCCTGCAAGGTCTTCTTGTTCTGCCCGTGGTCGAACGGGTCTCCCCCGCCGCCCCCGTCGCCGGTGGACATGAACAGGTGGTCATCTGTCCCGAAGACGAGCTGGCCGCCCATGTGGTTGCTGAACTCATGGGGGTGCGGCACGGTCAGGACGGTCTTGGCGGTGCCTGGCCGCACGGTGTTCGAGCGGAAGGACCGCGCCTTGAACCGCGCCAGGCGAACGTCGCCCGACGTGTTCGTGTAGGTGACCCAGAAGTAGGGGTGCGCGCGGTAGCGCGGGTGGAAGGCGATCGAGAGCAGGCCGCCCTCGCCGTCGGTCTTGACCCGCGAGCTGATGTCGAGGAAGGGCTTGGTCCGGACGTTGCCTCCGCGATAGATCCGCACCCGGCCGGTCTTCTCGACGATGAACAACCGGCCGGTGCCGTCGCGCGCGCTGGTCACCTGGGTGGGCTGGTCGAGCCCGTTCGCCCGCTCGGTCCAGGTGATCGTGGCCGCCGAGGCCGGACCGGCAGGGGCCACCACCAGCAATGGGGCCGCCAGCAGGACCGCCACCGCGAGCTTGCCGAACCGGCCGAGTGTCGTGCCGACGTGGATGTCTCGTTTCGCGTTTCCGCTCATGTGCGGAAACTTAACGGTTTCGCTGGGCGATACGTAGGACCGAGCCGGCAGCCGTCGAAGGCTTCTCCGGAGATGCCCGGCGCGGCAATGAACGCCGGGTCGATGGTTTCCCACCGAACAGGTGCCGCTCTGGCCGGCCATCGGCTTGCGTCCGGGCGTGCGGACGCTGGGTGGTTGTCCTTCCGGGTGTCTAGGTGAACACTCGCGTGCATGACGGAGTCGCTCGGTGCCGCACTCGCTCGAGGGATTGCTGCCAAGGACGAGGCGGCGGTCCGCGAGCTGCTTCATCCCGACATCGATTTTCGAGGCATGACCCCTGGGCGGGTCTGGGAGGCCGACGGTCCTGAGGATGTGCTTGTCGCGATCAGTACGTGGTTCGATGACAGCGACATCATTGAAGGCGTCGAGGAGATCGACACAAACTCTTTCGCGGACCGGCAGCGCGTGGGCTATCGACTCCGGGTTCGTAACGAGGACGGCCTGCATCTAGTGGAACAGCAGGCGTACCTCTCCGAGGAAGACGGTCGGATCGGATGGCTCCGCGTCATGTGCTCGGGCTTCCGTCCCATCGATTGATCTCTCTGGCCTTACCCGACCAGCCTCATATTTGCTTGCCGGGATGTGCGCGCGTTGAGAGGCTCGCGGCATGCCGGACGGCACCGTTGGCCCACCGTTCGATCAGTTCATGGCAACCGCAGAGGCAGTCGCTCAGGCACGGCCCGAGGTGGACCTCGAGATGGCTCGTGAGGTGTTTCACGAGGCGGCGACCCTGCTCCACAACGGCCTTGTCCTTGACCACCTGGACGAACACGACGCAAGCGCCGTTGTCGCAGGGCTGTGCGTCGATCTGGTTGCTGAGGATCCCGGCGCAGCGGTGCGCGCGCGTGCCCAGGCAACGTTGGAGGTGCCTGGAGATCTGCACGACCCAGAAGGTGTGTCCGCGGCCTACC
>JAVXWK010000279.1:0-3898 GCA_032230575.1 Pseudonocardiales bacterium
GGGTGAAGCGGACCGTCGAGGGGTCGACCTGCTCCACGCCCTTCAACGTGCCGAACCGCTCCTTGACCGGGTTCTGCAGCGCGGCGGTGTAGGTGGCGACGACGTCCTCGGCGCCGAACGTGCTGCCGTCGACGAACTTCACGTCGCCGCGCAGCTTCACCGTCCAGCTGAGCCCGTCCGCGGCCGGTTCGGGCAGGTCGGCAGCCAGCTGAGGGCCGAGTGACCCGTCCTGGCGGTGCTCGACCAGGCCGTCGTAGATCTTGGACACGCCCTGCACGCCGTAGCCGAGCAGCGGGTTCAGCGTGGTCGGCTCGTCGCGGTCGGCGAGCACGATGGACGTGCCGTTGGTGCCACCGTCCGGGCGCGGTGCGGCGGTCTCGGTGCAGCCCGCGACGGCCAGCAACACGACTAGGAGCAGTGGGAAACGCACGGTTGGGGACCCTACAGTGATCCTCATGCGCATCGCTGTGAGTCAGATCAGCTCCACCGCCGATCCCCGGTCCAACCTGGAGCTCGTCCGGGACGCGGTGCGCAGGGCCGAGGGCGCGCGGGTCGTGCTGCTGCCCGAGGCGACGATGTGCCGGTTCGGGGTGCCGCTCGGGCCCGTCGCGGAGCCGTTGGACGGGCCGTGGGCGTCCGCGGTGCACGAGATCGCCGCTCAGCACGACGTCGTGGTGGTGGCGGGGATGTTCACGCCGTCCGGTGACCGGGTGACGAACACGTTGCTGGTGACCGGGCCGGACATCCACGTCGGCTACGACAAGATCCACCTGTTCGACGCGTTCGGGTTCCAGGAGTCGCGCACGGTCGCGCCCGGCTCGTCGCCCGTGACGTTCGAACTGGACGGCGTGACTCTCGGCGTCGCCACTTGTTACGACATCCGCTTCCCCGAACTGTTCCGCGCATTGGCTGATGAGGGTGCATCAGCCGTGCTGGTCGGAGCGTCGTGGGGTGCGGGACCGGGCAAGAAGGAGCAGTGGGAGCTGTTGGTGCGAGCGCGCGCGCTGGACTGCACGTCGTTCGTCGTGGCGTGCGGGCAGGCCTACCCCGGTGAGCTGGGGTCTTCCGCGCCGACCGGGATCGGGTACTCGACCGTCGCGGACCCGTTCGGGAACGTGGTCATGCAGCTCTCGGACCAGCCGGAAGTCTCGATCGCCGACCTCGATCTGACGACAGTGGAACAAGCTCGGGAGGTCCTGCCGGTGCTGGCGAACCGACGACTACGTTGACCTTCATGCGCATCGTTTCGGCTGTAGTGGCTGCTTTGCTGTTGTTCTCCGGCGTTGCCTCGGCGACGCCTTCACGTGGGGTGACCGCCAAGGACATCGCCAAGTGGTCGATGGGCGACAAGGACTACGCCCTCCGCGAGATCACCGTCGCACCTGGTGGCGCGACCGGCTGGCACCACCACGACGGCACGCTCTACGCCGTCGTCAAGAAGGGTGTTCTCACCCGCACGATGTCCGACTGCACCACGAACTTCGTGCACCACCGCGGGGACACGTTGATCGAGGAGCCGGCGCACGTGCACATCGGGCGCAACCTCGGCACCGAACCGATGGTGCTCGAGGTGCTGTACGTCAACCCCGCGGGTACGCCTTTGTCCCGGGACGAGCCGAATCCGGGCTGTTCCTTCGAATGAGCTTGACCTCCACTTAGGTCGAGCTCACAAGATCGAGGGCATGAACCTTCCTCAGCTGCCCTCGTTCGTCCGCAACCGCGAGGAACTCGACGGCTTCAAGCTCTACCGCTCCGGCGGCCCGAACGGCGACAAGAAGGTCGGCTGCGTCGTGCTGGTCACGATCGACACCGACGACGAGGCCACCGCGCGGGCGTGGGTCGACTCGGTGTTCGTCGCGCTCGCCAGCGAGCCGAACCCGCACCCCGGCGGCATCTCGGCCGCCTTCCACATCCGCGAGGACGGCAAGCGGGTGATCAACTACGCGGAGTGGGTCAGCGCCCAGGACCACGCCGACGCGCTGTCGGACGGCAACGGGGTCGGCTCGCGCACCGCTGACTGGCGCCGGGTGCAGAGCTTCCCCGGCGTCCAGCACGTCAGCGTGGAGCGGTACCAGCCGCTAGCGAAGGTCCAGGCCGAGGTCGAGTGACGGCGACGAGTGCGTGAGACCACCGACCGCGAGGTAGTCGACGCCCGTCTCGGCGTACCGGCGGGCCACGTCCAGCGTGAGCCCGCCGGACGCCTCCAGCTTCACGCTCGACGGCCGTCGCCGCACGGCTTCAGCGCACTGTTCGGGCGTGAAGTTGTCCAGCAACACCAGTTCCGCGCCCTCGGCGATCGCCTCGTCGAGCTGCTCGAGGCTGTCGACCTCGACCTCCATCAGCAGTTCGGGGGCGTGCGCACGGGCCGCGCGGATCGCGGCGCCGACCGAGCCCGCCGCGGCGACGTGGTTGTCCTTGATGAGGATCGCGTCGCCCAGGCCCATGCGGTGGTTCACGCCGCCGCCGGTCCTGACCGCGTACTTCTGCAGCAAACGCAGGCCCGGCAACGTCTTGCGCGAGTCGCGGACAGCGCAACCGGTGCCCTCGACGGCCGAGACCCAGCGCGCGGTCTGGGTGGCGATGCCGGACAGGTGGCAGATCAGGTTCAACGCCGTGCGCTCGACCGTGAGCAGGCCGCGGGTCGGCCCGGTCAGCACCAGCGCCGGCTCGCCGGGCACTGCCTTGTCGCCGTCGGCGGCCTCGGACAGCACCTCGACCTCGGGCAGGTAGCGAACAAAAGCCGCGCGAGCAACGGAAACGCCACACAGCACGCCGGCAGAACGAGGCGTGATCTCGGCAGTCGCGACGGACTTCTCGGGCACGGTCGCCAGAGTGGTGGCGTCCAGGCCGTAGCGGAGGTCTTCTTCCAGGGCGAGCTGGATGACGCGGTTCGCGTCGTCCCAATCGATGGTCATGCGACACCCTCTGCCAGAACAGGATCGGCCAGCACGGGCTGACCGGTCGGGGTGAGCCGGACTAGCTGACTGCGTTGCCACGCCTCGGAACGCTCGGTGTGGTCCGTGCGGACGTGGCAGCCGCGCGACTCGGTGCGTTCGGCCGCGGCGGCGATCAGGGCACGAGCGGCCATGGTCAACGCCGCGTCCTCGACCAGTTCGCGCGACTCCAGCTGCTTGTCCACAGTGGACACGTCGAGCACCGATCCGACCACGGCGAGGCCCTCGGCGTCACGACCGATGGCGGCGTAGCGGGACATCACGCGTTGGAGCAGGTCGCGGTCCGCCACCGGCGCGAAGGGCAGGGACACCTCGGGCGTGCGGGCCGGGACGACCAGGCCGAGCGCCAGGTCGGAGGCCACGGCTTCGGCGGCGCGGGTGCCGCAGACCAGGCCTTCGAGCAAGCTGTTGGACGCCAGCCGGTTCGCGCCGTGCAGGCCCGTGCGAGCGACTTCGCCGATCGCGTACAGACCGGTCACGCCGGTGCGGCCGTCGACCGTGGAGACCACGCCACCGCAGGCGAAGTGGGCTGCCGGGGCGACGGGAATCGGGTCCACCGACGGGTCGACACCCACCGAGACGCACGCGGCGTACACGGTCGGGAACCGGGAAGCCATGTCGTGCAACGAGGTCGCGTCCAGGAAGACGTGATCGTCGATGCCGCCGGGTTCCAAAGCCATGTGCCGCGTGATCGCTGCCGCCACGACATCGCGCGGAGCCAGATCCTCCAGCGGGTGCACGCCCTTCATCACACGGGCACCGGTCGCGTCGATCAGCACGGCACCTTCACCGCGCACAGCCTCCGTCACCAACGGGCAGCGGCCACGCGCACCACGACCCGTGTACAGGACGGTGGGGTGGAACTGGATGAACTCGACGTCAGCCGCCAGAGCACCGGCACGCAACGCCAGAGCCAGACCGTCACCAGTGGCGACCGACGGGTT